>VFJM01000123.1 GCA_009886055.1 Geobacter sp.
GGGAAAAGCTGACCCAGCACAATCATTTCCGCTTCTGGACAAATGCCCGCTTCTTCAGGGGGGTGCGCATGGTCTGGGATGCCGTATTCCACAGCCCCCTTTTCCAAAGCTTCGTCAAGCTCGAGGTGCGGGGGATTGCTGAACTTAAAAACCTGGATGGACCGGTTTTTTTCGCGGCTAATCATGTGTCCTATCTGGACCAGCCTGCCGTCATGTTCGCCCTCCCGCGCGGGATCCGCTCCAGAACGGCCACCGCCGCCTGGGAAGAGTTCTTCTTCGGAGAGTACCATGGGGTCAATAAAATCTTGAGGCGCTTAAGCTACGAGTACGGCAGCGTGCTGTTCAACCTCTTTCCTCTCCCCCAATCACAGGGGTTCAACAGTTCGCTCACGTACATGGGAAAGCTCGCCGACGCCGGCATTAACATCCTGATCTTCCCGGAAGGGGAACATTCAAGGGACGGTAAAATGCTTCCCTTTCAGCTGGGACTCGGTATTATGGTCAAGGAGGTGGGGATTCCGGTCGTACCGATAAAAATCAGCGGAACCGATCAGGTCCTTCCGCACGGGGCGAACTTTCCTAAGCAGGGCACGGTGACGGTAACCTTCGGGGAGCCGCTCCGCTTTCGCTCCGAGGAGCCGGCTGAGATCGTGGAAATGACTCGTCAGGCGGTGGAAAAGCTCTGAACGCACGATCTGAAGCACGGCCGTAGAGACGTAAGATCTTACGTCTCTACAATAGACCAACATCCTGCAACAGATTTTACGTCTCTATAATGGAGGATTCACCGTATGAACGCCGGACCGATCTCGCTTCCCTATCGCCGCTACGCCCTGGGGCTGCTTCTGGCGGTGAACCTGCTTAACTACATCGACCGGCAGGTGCTCTTCGCGGTCTTTCCGCTGATCAAGATCGATCTGCGTCTCTCCGATACGGCGCTGGGGTTTCTCGGGAGTGCCTTCATGCTCAGCTACCTGCTTTTGGCCCCGCTCTTCGGTTGGCTCGGCGACCGCTGGAGCCGGACCAGGCTCGCTTCCGGAGGGCTCGTTGTCTGGAGCCTCGCCACGGTTCTGGCCGGTTTTGCCCCCGGATACAGGACCCTTCTGGCCGCCCGTGCCACCGTAGGGGTAGGTGAGGCCAGTTTCGGCACGGTATCGCCCGGACTGGTCGCCGACTTCTTTCCGAAGGAGCACCGTGGCCGGGTCCTCTCCTGGTTTTATGTAGCCATTCCGGTCGGGAGTGCGCTGGGGTATCTCCTCGGGGGAGTGCTTGGACAGCGGTACGGCTGGCATGCCGCTTTTCTGCTGGTCGGTCTGCCGGGGCTGCTGCTGGCCGTTCCGATCTGGCTGTTGCGCACTACCCCTCGCGGCGGCGACGAGGCCTCGCCGCTGACTCCAAAAGGAAAGGTTTCCACAGGATATGCGGCACTGTTCAGAAACCGCTCGTTTGTGTGCAATACCCTCGCCATGGCGGCGATGACCTTCGCCATCGGGGGGCTCGCCCAGTGGATTCCCTCGTTCCTGAACCGTGTCCATTCTCTCGATGTGGCACGGGGAAATACGCTGTTCGGCGCTACCACTGTGCTGGCGGGGATCCTGGGCACCATGACCGGCGGTTGGATCGGCGACCGCTGGCAAAAAAGGAGCGGCAAGGGGTATCTGCTGCTCTCCGGATGGGGATTCCTGATCGGTACCCCCTTCGCCGTCTGGGCTCTCCTCGCCCCGACACTACCCGGCTGCATATCCGCGATTTTTATCGCCGAGTTTTTTCTCTTTCTCAATACCGGGCCGCTCAATACCGTCATTATCAACGTGACCAACCCGGCTGTACGCGCCATGGCTTTTGCGGTCAACATCTTTTTTATCCACGCCCTGGGTGACGCCGTTTCTCCCTCCATCCTCGGCTGGCTGTCCGACCAGTGGGGCCTGCGCAGCGCCCTCCTGATCACCCCTGGCGCCATGGTGCTGGCCGGTCTGCTCTGTTTCATCTGCGGCAGATTCGTGGAGCAGGACATGGCTCACGTTGAGGGATGATGACACCCGGAACGGTACGTAAACATATTCACCACATTCAAGGAGTCCAGTCATGAAATATACTTGCCCGTTTATCCTCTCCATCGCCCTTTTCCTTCTCTGCTCATGCACCATTTTCAACGGAAAACAAGCGGCCACGGCGGTAGCGCAGCCCACTAAGCCTCTGGTCCAACCGGTCGGGAAAAACTGGCAGATAATCGAGGAGGCTCCGAAACTAAGCGATGAACGGGGTCGCCTTCCCTTCCAGACCGAACAGTCCGTTCAACCCGAGGGGACAAAGCCCGAATCTCCTGCGAAGATTCGCACGATCGAAACGCTGCCATGATGCATCTGAAACTGCTCTTCATCGCCAGCCTGATCATGCTGCCCCTGCTGCCCCTGCCGGTCGATGCGGCGGATGACGGCTACAGTTATCCGATCCCGGGATCGTATGAAGCAACCATCCTCGGGACCCCGGCAAAACTCATGCCCGAGTTACCTGCAAAGGTACGCACCCGGCAGCTCGTGCTCGATGTCAACCCGGGGCGGCAGAGACCGCCGATCTTCTTTTACGACGAGGGGCTTAGCTGCACCTTCGCCTACCAGAAGCAGAAGGCGCCGCTGGTCTTCCTGATCGCCGGCGCCGGGGCTGGCTCTCAGTCAGCCAAGCTAATGTCCATGATGAAGGCCCTCTACCAGGCCGGCTTCCACGTCATCACCCTGCCGTCGTCGACCCATGCCAATTTTATTATCTCCGCATCCCAAAGCAGCATCCCCGGTGATCTGACCGAGGACGCGGCTGACCTGTACCGGGTGATGGAGGCCGCCTGGAGAAAGGTAGAGGGTGACATAGAAGTATCCTCCTTCTATCTGGGCGGCTACAGCCTGGGAGCCACCCAGGCCGCCTTCGTGGCGAAGCTTGACGAGGAACAGCGGGTTTTCAACTTCCGCAAGGTGCTCATGATCAACCCCGCGGTAAGCCTCTACAGTTCGGTGACACGGATCGAGGAACTGCTGAAGCAGATCCCCGGAGGACCAAAAAAACAGGGAATCTTTTTCAACAAGATGTTGTCCAAGTTCAGCGAGTTCTACCACTACGGTAATTTTGTCGCCATCAACGATGATTTTCTCTACTCGATCTACACGGAACGTCTCTTCTCCCGTGAGGAAACCGCCGGATTGATCGGGCTCACCTTTCGCATCAACCTGGCCGGCATGATCTTCGCCTCCGATGTGATGACCAACAGCGGCTACGTTGTGCCGAAGAACCGGGTGCTGAGTCCCACCGATTCCATTGCAGACTATTTCCTGGTCTCCAGCCACCTGAGCTTCTTCGACTATTTCAACGAATATTTGTACCCATACTTCCAGAAGCGGCGGCCGGGACTCACCAGGCAGGCGTACATCGACTCCCTGAGCATACGGAGCATCGAGGGGTACCTGAAGTCCTCCCCCAAGTTCGGGGTGATGGCCAACGAGAACGACTTCATTCTGACCATGGGGGAGCTTGACTACCTGCGGGAGCTCTTCGGCGAGCGGGCCAGGATCTATCCGCGCGGAGGCCATCTGGGCAACCTCGAGCACAAAGAAAACCTGGCCTATATGGTCGATTTTTTCAAACCATAAGGGAGGTGCCGCGATGACTGTTACCCGATACCGGACCTGCAGAACACTCCTCGCCCTGATGCTGGCGCTGACTCTTGCCGGATGCGCCGCGACCGGGGTGAACACCCGGGCCGAGGTGCCGCCGAGGCACTCGATAAGCGAGTTCAGGGATCAGCGTTTCGCCGAGGTGGCGGACCCCTGGGAAGGGTTCAACCGGAGCATGTACCGGTTCAACTTCTACTTCGACAAATACCTCTTCCTCCCCGTGGTGAGCGGCTATGAGTTCTTCACCCCGGTCTTTCTCCAGGAACGGGTCTCCGGTTTCTATAACAACCTCGGGGAGATCAAAAATCTCACCAACAGTCTGTTCCAGCTGAAGGGAAAGGAGTCCTTGACGACGCTTGGCCGTTTTGTGACGAACAGTACCGTGGGACTTGGAGGACTGTTCGATCCGGCCACCAGCTTCGGCCTGGAGCGGCACGATCAGGATTTCGGCAAGACCCTCGGCTACTGGGGAGTAGACTCCGGCCCCTACCTGGTGCTCCCTGTCTTCGGCCCCTCATCCCTGCGCGACACGGGAGGTCTCGCCGTGGACAGCGGCATCACGTACGGGATCTATACTCTGACAGATCCGTTTAAAAACACCGGCAACGCTTTCGCCATCTCCGCCGGGATAACGGCACTGGAGGGGGTCGATACGCGGCATCAGCAGAGTTTCCGCTACTATGAGAGCGGCTATCCATTCGAGTACTACATGGTCCGCTTCTTCTACCACAATAAGCGCGAACTCGAGTCAGGAAAACCTCTTCCCGCAGAGTGACAGGAACCGGTACGGCAGTAGGAAATGCGGAAACATCACGAGGAGCACGGTCGCACGCACGGCCCTGACAGGTACATGTGTCGGCGGGAGTGGCGCGCAACGTGTGGGGTGGGGCGGTTCACAACTTCGGGAACCGTATGCGGCTAATCATCAGTGAACCGGAAAGCGCGAAAAAAAGTACTATCGGATGAAGGGTGAAGCCGGCAAACAGGACATGTCCAAACCAGAGGGAGTCGCGCACTGCGCCCTGCGTGGCAGCCCAGAACATCATCAGTACCAGCAGCAGCGACGTCGGGATGGGGGTCCCTTCAAAGTACTTCACTTTTCCTCCGTCCCCGGACAGCGCCTCGGCCGTAACATTGTAGCGCGCCAGGCGAGATACTCCGCATGCCACAAAAAAGGTCAGGACAACACGGTCGTATAACCCCTGCATGCCGATACCGTACGCAATCACCGCCGGGGCTACACCAAACGAGATGACATCCGCAAGAGAGTCGAGTTCACGACCCATCACAGAATTCTTCTGCCGCCACCGGGCAATCCGTCCATCCAGTATATCGAAGACCAGCGCGGCTAAAATCATCCCGCACGCAATGTAGACATGACTGACGTCGGTCGTTTGCAGGTACGTCAGCATGGAAAACAGCGCCCCCGTGCCGCAGACCGCGTTTGCCAGTGTGAACCAGTCGGCAAGCTGGAATTCTCGAATCATGGCGAAAGGCTTTTGCCGTTTAGGTGTCTTCATGGCGGACGGAATCTCCTTTATTGATTCAGCGTGAATACGACGTTGGATTTGTTTGTGATAACTCCTGCTTCCTACCGTACCATTAACGCCGGCGCAAGACCAAAGTATTTCATAGAGCGGTCTAACTCCTCTCCTCATCCTTGCCTAACGGGCTTGGCGCTAACCGGCGCGAAGTTTTTTTGCGCGCCCAGTTGAGCGCGTTGTTGGACGTGGTGGAGTTTCAATAAGTCGGCCATTTACATATTTATGTAAAACACTGGCTATCAGAGTCTGGTAGGGCATACCTTCTTCTGCTGCTCGAGTTTGGACATCTTCAAGATCCCGAGAAGAAAGACGAATGTTGATTCGCTTGTCTTTAGTAAGAGTAGCGGCAGCACTTGCCGCATAACGGGCTATCTCGTCCTTGATATTTGGTACAGAATGCCATTCTCCCCGTTCGAAGGAAGTAAGGATTTCCTCTTCATATTTTACTTCTTTAGTTTTCATTGTTTGTTCCCTCTGTTAGATATTTCTTGGTGGCAATTCGGCTTGGAATAATCGTCTTGAGAAAAATTTCTTTATCCGTCTCGACGAAAGGTACCAAGTAGGCATAACCTCGAATTCGAACGACATAAATACGCTGATTCGGGTATTGCTCTGTGTTTGGGTGTGAAACAACGTCGAGAAGCGCACCATGAAACATGGCCGCCAGCACTTCCTCAAAAGAGACGCCGCGTTCCAATTTAAGACGGATATTTTTTTCGGTATTCCAATTGATAGGCTTCATGATGCAATCATACCCAAAAGTGTGCCTTTTGTCTTCATATTTAGTTTCGTTCAACGGCTCTCGGCGTTACCTGACGGCTTTATCGGTCAGGTCACGCGACCTGGATCATCGCATTCAATACAGAATCCCGCCAATCAGGTTATAACAAAGCACGCAGGGTTCAGGTTTTTCATATAGTAATATTTTAGTGGAAACGGCACTATGATGAAAAAATTACGGAAAAGGGAGAACCAGCCATGGCAATGACCGTTGAAATCAGAGGCAACAAACTCTGCATCGAAATTGATCTTGAAAAACCGACTCCATCGTCATCCGGCAAGACACTGGTGGTCGCCAGCACGCGGGGGAATGCCGTTACCACCGCCGAAGTGGACGGCAAACCGATCACGATCGGGCTGAATGCCTATATCAAACCGTAATGAAGGCGGAAGTCTATTCGATAACATACAGGATACCCTTGACGGATGCCCAGCAGGCCAAGCTCGACAGAAAGTGGCCCGACGGCGACCCGTTCATCTCCTATGAAAAGATTGATTCCCTGCTTGAGCCGCTTCAGGTCGATAACATCTACTGGTCCGACCACACAGGTCAGTATTTTTATTTTACCGTGTATGGGGATGATGTCGAAGGCACCGTTGCCGAGGTGGTCGAACGGTTAGAGGGAAAACTGGGCAAGGCATGATGTTTTTCATATTTCCTCTCAGGTCTTTTCGTGAAATGGTTATCCGGTAGTTTCGACTCCGTGTTATGGGAAGGCAGTCGGCCAGCAATTCCCAGAAGATGGTTTCCACCATTCTCTTTACCTCTGGCAGTGAAGGGGAGTACCCCCTCTCCAGCTGCAGCGAGGTGACGGGACACCCCGGCACCCCGCAAGGGTTGATCCTGGCAAACTGGGTCAGGTCAGGATCAATATTCAGGGCAAAACCATGCATGGTGACCCATCGCCGGACTCCGACGCCGATGGAGGCCAGCTTGCCTCGCGCTGCCCAGACACCGGTTATGCCGGGAACCCGCCATGCCTCAACACCGAATTCCGCCACCGTCCGTATAAGGAGTTCCTCGATAAATCTCAGCCAGCAGTGAAGATCCTGTCCCCGCTCTCCCAGATTTACCAGCGGATACCCGACCAGCTGTCCCGAGCCATGCCACGTGATATCTCCGCCCCGGTTAGTGCGGATCACGGTGCTCTCCGGATCGAGCAGATTGGCCCTGTCGCCGCCTGTGCCGATGGTGTAGACACTGGGGTGTTCCATCAGAAGCAGGGTTTCGGGTTCACTGTTGGCGGCAATCCCGGCAACGAGCCGCTCCTGGAGGAGGAAAGCGGCCTGGAAATCCATAACGCCGCAGTCAATGAAAGGCATGGGTAAGCCTCCGGAAAGGGGGTGGCAACTGCCCGGCACCGGCTCAAGCCAGGTGTGTCGAAAGGTAGTTAAGCATACCCCCAAGAGTGAATACCTGATCATAGTCGGTCTCGGGGATTTCTACTCCGGTCGCTTCGCCGATGCCGATAAGCAGCTGCAGAAAACCAAAGGAATCAATGTCAAGTGTCTCGCGGATATTTTCTTCCGGAAGGAGTTCCCCAGGGTCACATTCCGGAGCAATCAGTTTCAGCCTGCGGAAAATCATCTCTTTGAGTTCGTCGTTGTTCATAACTTCTCCGGGCTCTGAAGGTAACGATCGAGAGCTTCGAGGAACTGTGAGCCCCGGTGTCCGTCTGTGGCGCGGTGGTCCGCCGCAAGCGTGGCTGTGACACAACGGCGCACGACCAGCATGCCGTTTTCCGCCCAGGGACGCTCCATGATCCGGCCAAAGGCCACCAGTGCAACCTGGGGTGGATAGATGACACCAAAAACCGTCTTGACACCCAGGTCCCCCAGATTCGTCACCGTGATGGTGGCGTCGGTCATCTCGGAACTTCTCAATCGGCCGGTACGGGTACGCTCGATCAGGTCCCCCATGGCCGTCATCAGTTCATTAAGGTTCAACCGATGCACACTATGGATGGCGGGAGTAATCAGGCCACCACGGCGCAATGCGATGGCAAAACCGATATGCGCCTCCGTGCTGACCTGCAGCCGGTTGTCGAGCCAGTAGCCGTTGAGTTCCGGTACATCCCCCAGCGCCGAGGCCACTGCCTTGAGAAGCAGCGCGGCGGGAAGAATACGCTCCCTGATGGGGCGTTTCAGGTTCTCCCCCTCCAGCCAGTGGAGGGCACGTCCCATATTGATTTCCGTTTCCAGGTAGTAGTGCGGTATTTCACGGTTGGAGCGGCTCATGGCCGCCGCAATGGCTTGCCGCATCCCTTCCTGGAGTATTCCTCCGGGGCCTGGAGGCTCTTCGCGTGCCGGAGCCTTCTGTTTGGCTGCCTGAACCACCTGCTCCACATCGATGCGCTGAATGACGCCATGTGGACCGCTGCCGTGAACGGCGCCGAGATCCACTCCCAGTTCCGCCGCCAGCTTGCGTGCCGATGGTGAGGAAGCGACTCGTTTGGAAGGGGCTGAATAAGGGGGAAGAGCAGCGACGGAAGGCGGCAGCACCCGTGGTGGCTGCTCTGAGCTTGCCTCTTCCATTGGTGCTTCTGCTGCTTCCGGGGAAACTTCAGCAGGGATAACCGGCGCGCCTTCGGTATGAATCATCGCCAGCACGGTGCCCACCGGCACCTTCTGCCCCTCCTGGACAAGCGGAACTCCCATGGTTCCTTCCTCGAAGATCTCGGCCTCGAAAAGCCCTTTCTGCGTTCCCACTGTGGCAACGATATCACCTCGTTTGACCCGCTCGCCCGGTTTGACCAGCCACTCGACCAGGGTCCCCGTCTCCATGTCTGCGCCCAGGCTTGGCATGCGGAACTCACCCATGTGTCACCATCCTTTTCGCGGCAGCGATAATGGAAGCAACCTGCGGCAAAGCCGCCTCTTCCATGTGCCGGGCATAAGGGATGGGAACCTCGGCGCTGCAGAGACGCATCACCGGCAGATCCAGATCGTAGAAGGCCTTTTCCATGATACGTGCCGATATCTCGGCGGAAATGCCTCCGCTGCGCCACCCCTCGTCCACAATCAGGGCGCGGTGGGTTTTGGCGATGGAGGCAAGATAGGTGGCATCATCCAATGGGCGCAAGCTGCGCAGATCAATTACCTCCGCTTCGATCCCCTCCCGTGCCAGGGTCTCGGCCGCCTCCAGAGACTTGAACAGGCTGGCGCTGTAGGTTATGATGGTCAGATCGCTCCCCGACCTGCGAACTTTGGCACTGTCGATATCTATTGGACCGGCGTTTTCAGGGAGTGTCCCCTCAAGATTATAGAGAGTGTTGTTTTCAAAGATGATGACCGGATCCGGTTCCTGCAGGGCGGTCCAGAGCATGCCTCTGGCATCCTCCAATGTGGCGGGAGTCACTATGCGGAGACCGGGAATATGGGCGAACCATCCTTCCAGGGAATGGGCATGCTGTGCCGCCAACTGCCGTCCCGCGCCGGTCGCCATACGGATGACAAGCGGCACGTTGAACTGGCCGCCCGACATGTGCAGGATAGTGGCGGCATTGTTGAGAATCTGATCGAGGGCCAGCAGGCTGAAGTTGACCGTCATGATCTCCACGATGGGGCGCATCCCGCCCATGGCAGCGCCGATGCCGGCACCCACAAAGGCCGATTCCGACAGGGGGGTGTCGCGGATGCGCTCGGGGCCGAATTCCGCCAGCAGCCCCTTGCTGACAGCATAACAGCCACCGTAATGCCCGACGTCCTCACCCATCAAAAATACGCGCTCATCCTTGAGGAGCGCCTCGCGGATGGCTTCCCGCACCGCCTCGCGATAGGTTGTCGCTCTGATTGCACTCTGTTCGCTCATGGCACCCTCTTTTCCGAGTAGACAAAACGTGTCAGGTCTTCAACCGGCTCCCAGGTTCCGGCCTCGGCAAAAACCACTGCCGCCTCGACTTCACCGGCTACATCGCGTTCCATGGATGCCATCTCCTGATCACTGAAGAGACCGTCATCCTTTAAGCGCTTCGACAGCAGATCGATCGGGTCGCGCTTCTTCCACTCCTGCACCTCTTCCCTGGTACGGTACAGCTCCGTATCGAACATGGAATGGGGCCGGAAGCGGTAGGTGCGGCACTCCAGGAAATAGGGGCCGTTGCCCTGTCGCACGTGGTCAGTCGCTATTCTGGCCGCCTCCCCCACGGCCAGCACATCCATGCCATCCACGGATGACGACTGCACGCCGTAGCCGGCCCCTTTGGAGGCCAGCTCCGGGACGGCCTGAGTGTAGCAGATGGCGGTTCCCATGGCGTAGAGATTGTTCTCACAGACGAACAGTACCGGCAGTTTCCAGAGGGAGGCGAGATTCATGGATTCGTGAAAAACTCCTTCTGCAACCGCGCCGTCTCCGAAAAAACAGCAGGTCACCCGTGACTTCCCCTGCATCTTGTCTGCCATGGCCAATCCCAGGCTGAGCGGCAACCCACCGCCGACGATTGCATTGCCGCCATAGAAACGGGTCGCGGCATCGAAGAGGTGCATGGATCCGCCCCGCCCACGGCTGCACCCCTCCTGTTTGCCGTACATTTCCGCCATGATTGCATTGGGGCTCATGCCGCGTGCCAAAGCCTGGCCATGCTCGCGGTACGTGGCCACTATGGCATCTTCGGGGGTGAGCACCTCCATCACCCCCACTGCAACCGCCTCCTCGCCGATATAAAGATGGAGGAACCCGCGAATCTTCGTGGCAGTGTAAAGTTCTGCAGATTTTTCCTCGAAACGGCGGATCAGAAGCATTTTCCTGAGAAGTCGGAGCATCCGCTCTTTTTCATTGTCCATTTTCATGACGTTTCGCCCCCTTCCATGGTAGAGGTGTCCCCTTCGGGAAGTCCCAATTCCCGTGCTTTCAGAAGTCGCCGCATGATCTTGCCGCTCCTGGTCTTGGGGAGATTGTCGATAAAGTCAATCTCCTTCGGTGCGACAGCCGAACCGAGCCTGCTCCTGCCGAAACCGATCAGCTCGAGGCGGAGTTCTTCGCTGGGGGTAAAACCATCCTTCAAGACAACAAACGCTTTGACCAGCTCGCCGATGACCGGTTCGGGCTTGCCGATGACACCTGCCTCGGCCACGGCCGGGTGCTCCATGAGGGTACTCTCCACCTCAAAGGGTCCAACCATGTGACCGGCTGTCTTGATGATGTCGTCAGATCTTCCGACAAACCAGAAATAACCGTCTCTATCTCGCCTTGCCAGGTCGCCGGTAATGTACCAACCGCCGACAAAGCATTTTCTGTAGCGCTCCTCGTCGTGGAGATATTCCCGGAACATAGATGGCCAGCCGGGCTTAAGCGCCAATTCTCCTTCCACATCCGGTTCGCCGATCAGCTCGACGGTATCGCCGTCACCGCGCCTGATAATGGCTGCCTCGATGCCCGGCAGGGGGCGTCCCATGGAGCCGGGGCGAATCTCCTGGGAGGCGTAGTTTGCGATCATGATGCCGCCGGTTTCCGTCTGCCACCAGTTATCGTGGATCGGAAGCCCCAGAACTTTCTCTCCCCACAGGACCGCTTCCGGGTTGAGCGGTTCGCCGACGCTGTGTACCAGGCGGAGGCGCGAGAGATCAAAGCGCCGGCGTTGGTCATCGGGGGCGCGCATCAGCATCCGGATCGCCGTGGGCGCCGTGTACCAGACCGTCACCCGCTGCTCCTCAAGGATATGGTACCAGCGCTCGGCGTCAAAATCGGCCTCGTCAATGATACTGGTGATTCCATGCGTCATCGGGGCGATGATGCCGTACGATGTTCCGGTAACCCAGCCGGGATCTGCAGTACACCAGAAGATGTCGTCCGGATGCAGGTCAAGAACATACTTCCCGGTGAGGTAGTGAGTGAGGACTGCGTTATGGACATGGACCGCCCCCTTCGGCATACCGGTTGTGCCGCTGGTGAAGTGGAGAATCGCCATGTCATCGGGAGATGTGGGGGGGATGGTGAATTCATCGGATGCTTCTGCCATCAGCCTCGGCAGGGATCTGATTCGATCGCTTTGGTGACTCTCCGCATCGGTCAGGAGCACGAAGCTGAGCAACGGCAGCCTGTCCAGCACTCCTGCCACCTTCTTTGCATACTGCCGCTCCGTAGTGACCAGGACCTTCGCATCTCCCCGCACCATGCGCTGGCAGATCGGCTCCGGACCGAAGGCCGAAAAGAGCGGGCAAAAGACGCTCCGGTTTTTCAGGGTCCCGAGAGCGGCGATATATAGTTCCGGAATGCGCCCGGCCAGGCAGAAGACCCGGTCACCTCCGGCCACTCCCAGAGCGGCAAGGACGTTGGCAAAGCGGCTGCTCTGTTCCCGCAGGGCGCCATAGCTCAAATCTACGACCGCGCCCCCCTTTCCGAGCCAGCGAATTGCGATCCGCTGCCTGAGAGGACCGGCTGCATGGCGGTCCACCGCTTCGTGGGCCATATTCAGGCCCCTCCCATCCGGAAGACCGTCCAGCTCCAATCGCACCGTGTCCCAAGAGAACGACTCGCAGCATTTTTCGTATTCCAGCAGATTTGGGAGGACAGCCAGACGAGCCGTATCTTTTTTTATCGGCGCAAAATCCATACGATGACTCCTCCGGTGAATTCAGCTCCCCCACGATCAGATGCGCGAAGGCGAGGAATGCCGCAATTTTGTCGTGCTGATATGGAGGTTAGCTGTCAGTAATAGTTTATGTCCAATCAGATGGTTGTCAAGTCGGCTTCAGCTGCAGACCGGAACGGCAGTGGGCGGGCATGTCTCGCTGGAAAAATATATTTTCGGCACCAGCTTTTCTTTTCGAGCGAATCGCATATACTTATTTTATATAGGAGATACAACCTGCCATCAGGTCAGCAACACACCAAAAAGGAGGATGATCCCATGAACATCGTCGATTGTGCCGTCAAGAAGACCCTGGAAGCCAAGACCTATTTCGAGAAGCTTGCCGCAGGTTCAACGCTTGGTGATTTAAAGAGGTTGTTCAACCTGCTGGCGGCGGCCGAACAGGAGCATTATGAGGCCCTGATGAAGCTGGAAAAAAAAGTGGAAAAGGGAGGTACCGGTTTTACGGTCATAGACGAAGCGGCATGCATCTTCAGGCCGCTTGTGGAGAAGCGTGATCTCCTGGCCGAACTGAAAACCGATCCTGACGCCTATCTGCATGTAATAAACGAACAAAAAGAAAGCATAAAGTTTTATGAGGATCTTGCCGCCAAAACAGAAGACGCGGCAACCAGAAAGCTTCTCCAGATGATTGCGGAGCAGGAACGAAAGCACGACAATATAATTAAAAATATTTATGAATTTATGGAGTCACCAAGAACGTATCTTGCCTGGGGAGAATTCAGCAACCTCAAGGATCTCTGAATGTGATCTCTTCGGGCTTCCATGCCGGTTATAAAAAGGCGGGCAAATTCCTCGCCTTTTTATAACCGTTGGTTTCACGGTATTCCCACGCGTACAGGCGACTGAGGTAGCCTGATGATAATGGACACTCACTCTTGGCTGCCAGGTAAAATGCGATCACTCACTTGACATTGAATGTAATGTTGGTACGGTTAATCGGTGCCTGGGATGCTTCCTTGGTAAAATAAACTGACAGGAGTGAGAAAAAAATGATTAAGGGAAAAGTTAAATGGTTTAACGACTCAAAAGGGTTTGGATTTCTTGAACAAGATGGCGGTGAGGATGTTTTTTGTCATTTTTCCGCAATCACTGGGGATGGCTTCAAATCTCTGCAAGAAGGGGATGCCGTTGAATTTGAAGTGGTCAAAGGTCCGAAAGGGCTTCAGGCCCAAAACGTAAGAAAAATATGACTTACGAAAGCCCCTGATTTCCAGGGGCTTTTTAATTTACTGGAAACCTGTGGTTATTTTACCACCACTTGCGTCTATCATCTTCTCGGTAACGTCACCGAAAGGGTCGGACGTGCTAAAATAATCAGGGGGCATAATTCAGTACCCACCATGTGTAATCCGGCAGAGATGGAGTATGAATGCCCGCTGATTTCATGTCATTCAAATACGCCCCCTAACGCGCATAAATAAAGATCACAAAGACCGTCAGTTGCATGTTTTTTCTGCCCTGTTTTTCCTGAAGTTATCCACACAGTTACGTCTTCTTTGGCAGCATCGAGGCACTACCGTTTTAATGAGGATCGTATACAGGCAAAAATAACTTTGACACAATAAATCAGGTAGTTACACTCCGTGCTTA
>VFJM01000238.1 GCA_009886055.1 Geobacter sp.
GGTACAAGCTTGCAATTCAAGCATGGCAGCGGTTGCCATTGATGTTAACGAATCTTCTGGGGCCGCATATTGTGCGCTGCATACCGTAGAAATTAATACGAGCGTTTTTCAACCCCGTTCCGGCTTGACACGAAAAGACACCATTCAAGTAGTACAACACCGGCTTCTTGTTTCAGGCTGCCATTTCATAAGGTTTTTTGTCCAATCAGATTGAGTGAAATACGTTCAATTGTTAACCTGCGGATTACGGCAGGTTGACAATGCGCGCGTGCTGTGCTATCGAAAGCCCGGAGGTAGCACATGACACTACGAAAGTATATCCAGGTGATGGCAGGTAAAGTGCTGGCAGGAGGAACTCTTGATGCCGAAGAGGCGTTGAAACTATCCGGGGTAGCCGGTTCCGACAGGTATCTGCTGTTTGCCGAAGCAGCGAGAATACGCGATCACTACGTCGGCACCGCCGTTCATCTCTGTTCGATCATCAATGCCAAATCAGGCCGCTGTGCGGAAAACTGCTCCTTCTGTGCCCAGTCGGCTCACCATGATACAGGCGTCCCGGAGTATCCGCTGGTTGATGAGGATGAGATCGTGCGCTGTGCCGCTTTAGCCGAGCAGAATGGCGCCGGATGCTATGGCATTGTTACCAGCGGCACCCGTATCAATAAAGGTGAAGAGCTTGATCGTGTCTGCCGGGCGGTCGGACGCATCAAGTCCGAAACCGGAATTTCTCCCTCCTGCTCGCTCGGGATTCTGGATGAAGAGACCGCGCTGCGATTGAAAAATGCCGGCATGGAAACCTATCACCATAATCTTGAGACAGCCCGCAGCTTCTTTCCGCAAATCTGTACAACCCACGATTATGAGGATGACGTCGCCACGATACGTGCCGCAAAAGCGGTCGGGCTACGCGTCTGCTGCGGCGGAATCTTCGGTCTGGGGGAAACGTTTGCCCAGCGGATCGAGATGGCGCTGACACTGCGCGAACTGGATGTCGATTCGATACCGCTCAACTTTTTGAACCCAGTGGCCGGGACACGGCTTGAAAGCGCCGATAACCTCACTCCGCTTGAATGTCTGACGATTATCGCACTGTATCGCTTTCTGCTGCCGGACAAGCGGCTTTCCGTCTGTGGCGGGCGTGAGAAGAATCTGCGCGAGCTGCAGTCATGGATGTTTTTGGCGGGTGCCGACGGAACAATGACCGGTAATTATCTGACGACCCCCGGCCGTCCTCCCGAACTCGACCGGCAGATGCTGAAGGACCTTGAACTGCCGGTTGAGGGGTGCTGCGGAGCAGAGAACTGATGGCTCCGCGCGGGATTTTTGTTACCGGAACCGATACCGGCGTCGGGAAAACGATCGTCGCGGCAACGCTGGCCCGTCTGCTCCGGATGAAAGGTGTCGCAGTCGGCGTGATGAAGCCGGTTACCAGCGGTTGTCGCGAGGAGAACGGTCAGCTGGTTTCGGACGACGCTCTGTTGCTCTGTCAGGCGGCCGGCATTTCCTGCTCTGGAGATGTTGCCCCATACCGTCTACGCGAGGCGCTGGCTCCAGCTGAAGCAGCCAAGTTAGATAGGGTCCGGATCGATTTCTCTGTCATCAAGTCTGCATTTGAACGTTTGACGACTTCGTGCGAGTATGTGATTGTTGAAGGTGCGGGAGGGTTGATGGTGCCGCTGTCGGGAGGGGTGCTGGTCGCCGATCTGGCGCGTGAGCTTGATTTGCCGCTTCTGGTCGTGGCCCGGCCGGGATTGGGAACGGTCAACCACACGGTTCTGACCTGCTTCGCCGCACAGCAGCTGGGGCTTCGAGTGGCGGGTGTCATAGTAAACGGCATGCCGGAGCATCCCGGTCTTGCGGAGCAGGGGGCGCCGCATCAGATCGGTTCGCTCTGTGGTGCGCCGGTGCTCGGAATATGGCCTCACTGCAATGAAGCTGATGAGATGGGGATGGTTGAGGAGTTGTCTGTCTGGCTGGATGGACAGGCGGAAACGTCTATTGTATTACGTGAGTTGGGTGTATGAACAAATCCCCCCTGGCCCCCCTTTAAAAAGTTGGGGATTTTAAAGCCTCCCCCTATCCAAAGGGGGGGAGGCTTCCCGTTCAAAATCCTCAACGATATCTGCAAGCGCCGTATGTCTGCTGACCCCACCCAATGATTCACTGATGCCGGTTGCACGCAGGATCTCACGCACCTCTGCATGCGCTTCGGCGACTCTGAACTGGATTCCTTCCCGTTCCAGTTCTTCTTCAAGCTGCTGCAGCATTCTGGCGCCGGCCGCATCGATATACGGCGATGTCGAAAGGTCGCAAACTGCCAGCCTGACGGCTGTTCTCTCACGGTGAATCGCCTCTAGCACGGTTGAATTGACGGCATCAACGTTGAAATAGAGCAGGGGCGCCTCAATCCGGAACACAAACAGCCCGGGGAATCGCTCGTTGCTGGTATGACGCTCCGCGTCGCTGAATCGTGAGCTGCCGGGTATCCTGCCGAGTACGGCAACATGCGGTTTGGCCATCATCCGGAGCAGGAAGAGGATCGAGGCAATTGCTGAAACCGTGACCCCCTTCAAAATTCCGAGCAGCAGCACTCCCGTAAATGCGACCAGAGCAACGTTGAACTCAAGCCTGCTGATTCGCCACAAACGCTTGAAATCATCTATTTTGACAAAACTTGACACCGCCACCAGAATTATAGCGGCAAGGACGGTATCGGGAAGGTTGCGGAGCAGATCGGTCAGAAAGAAGAGCACCATTACGAGTGTGATCGACGCGAAGATCAGCGAAAGCGGTGTCCGTGCGCCTGCCTTTTCATTAACCGCCGACTGCGATAATCCCCCCGCAACCGGGTAGCCGTGTCCGAGCGCCGCGATCAGATTTGCGGCCCCCAACCCCAGAAGTTCCTGGCGGGGATCGACGGTGTAGAAGTGTTTTGCGGCAAATGTGCGTGCCGCAGCGATGCTCTCGACGTATGAGAGCAGAAAACAGGCAAAAGCCAGTTCAAGCAAACCTTCTATATGCTCGACATGAAAGGAGGGTACCCCAAGGGACGGTAATTCTGATGGAATGGGTCCCACGACGCTGACACCCAGTTCAGCCAGTCCGAAAATTGAAACGATGCCGGTTGAGAATATGACGACGGCCAATGCCACCGGTCGGCCCGGCAACAGCCTGTTTCCGGCAAACAGCAGCAGGAGTGAGCCGGCCCCGAGGGCCATAACCGTTGTATTTGCGCTCCCCAGTTGTTGAACGATGACGATCAGCCGCTCTGAAAAACTCCCCCCCCCTCCGGTTATCCCAAGCAGTATGGGAAGTTGCATGGAGGCGATGCTTAACGCCGCTCCGGCTTTGAATCCCAGCAGGATGGATTCTGAAATGAAATTGACGAATGAACTGAGGCGCATGATCCAGGCCAGAATGCAGAAAACTGCCACCATGCCGGCGGTCATGGCGGCTATGGCGGCATAACTGGAAGGGTCACCAGCCGCCATTCCTCCGACAACGCTGGCAACCATGACTGAGATTGCAGCAGTCGGGCCGATTGACAGATGACGCGACGAGGCGAACGGCGCGTAGGCTATGCCGCTGAATATATAGCAGTAGAGCCCCGCCTGCGGGGTCAGTCCGGCCAGTGTGGAGTACGCCATCGCAACCGGCACGGCATACGCCGCAACGGTTACCCCGGCAATAACGTCCGGCCAGAGCCAGGCGATCTGATAGCGAGGCAGCCAGTCAAGAACAGGGATCAGTTGCTTCAGCCGTCGTAGCCTGCTTTTCATGGTTCATGGCCTATCATCGTTTTAGTAAGTTAGAAGTTATTTTCTGCGCTTTTCCTGCAGAAAACAACTTCGTTAGCACTTATCCTGTTTATAAGGGTTAGGGGAGTTAGTCAATGGCAGAGTGCCTCCAGGATTCAGAAGCGTGAGGCGCTGCTGTCGCTTCGTATCGCTGAAAGAAATGATCTTGACTCCTTTACGTGTAAACAGGTATTGTCTTTATATAAATATAGCACACTATCTGGGGGGGATTTATGTCGGATAAAATTAAATCATTTGAAACGCTTACGCTTCATGCTGGCCAAACACCGGATCCAACCACCCTCTCGAGGGCAGTACCGCTCTATCAAACCACTTCCTATGTCTTTAAAAGCTCTGAACATGCGGCCAATCTTTTTGGCCTCAAGGAATTCGGTAACATTTATACCAGACTCATGAACCCGACAACGGACGTCCTTGAACAACGTCTTGCGGCTCTGGACGGGGGTGTTGCCGCACTGGCCGTCGCCTCGGGGCAGGCTGCGATCACCTATGCGGTGCTTAATATCGCCAAGGCCGGTGACAACATCGTTTCTACCAACTATCTCTACGGAGGTACCTATAACCTGTTCCATTATACGCTGCCCAAACTCGGCATTACAGTCAAGTTCGTCGATACGTCCGATACTGAAAGCATCAGGAAGGCGATCGACGGAAATACTCGAATGGTTTACAGCGAGTCAGTTGGCAACCCGAAGAATAATGTCGATGATTTTGAAGCTATCGGCGCCATTGCACATGAGGCCGGCCTGCCATTTGTCGTCGATAATACGGTTACCACCCCCTATCTCTTCAAACCGCTTGAGCACGGCGCCGATATTGTCGTCTATTCGTTGACCAAATTCATCGGCGGACATGGAACCAGCATAGGTGGGGCGGTTGTTGACGGCGGGAAATTCCCCTGGAATAACGGAAAGTTTCCCGAATTTACCGAACCGGATCCTTCCTATCATGGCCTTAAATACTGGGATGCTCTGGGAAATATTTCGTATATCATCAAAATGCGGGTGTCGCTGCTTCGTGATATGGGCGCCTGTATATCTCCGTTTAACTCACACCAGATTATACTGGGGCTGGAAACTCTGCACGTCAGGATGGCGCGTCATGTTGAAAACGCCCGTGTTGTTGCCCGCTGGCTGGAAGCTCATCCGACCGTTGCCTGGGTTAACTATCCGGGACTCCCCAGTCACAAGGACCATGCCCGTGCGCTCAAGTATCTCCCAAAGGGGGAGGGGGCCATCATCGGATTCGGCATCAAGGGGGGGATGGAAGCCGGCAAGAAATTTATCGATAATGTCAAACTGCTGTCGCATCTGGCAAATATCGGCGATGCCAAATCACTGGTTATCCATCCCGCTTCAACCACCCATCAGCAATTGAGTCCTGAAGAACAGGTCGCTTCCGGTGTAACGGCCGATTTTATCCGCCTTTCGGTCGGAATCGAAGGTGTGGATGACATCATTGCGGACATCGAGCAGGCGCTGGAAGCCTCTCAGCGCTGATTCAGCTTCTTTTTTCTCGAATGCATGGGCAACCCTTGTGGTTGCCCATTTTTTTGTGTAGTATTGCCCGGAAATATCTTGAAGCTGATGCCGATCAGCAATCGGAATTGTTTTCTGATCAGAGGAGTCGTTAAAAATGTACATGCTGACGATACGTACCAGTTTTGCCGCTGCGCATAACCTGAAAAATTATCAGGGGGATTGCGAAAATCTGCATGGCCATAACTGGAAAGTCGAGGTAGCGGTCACGGCGGTGGAATTGGACAAGGCCGGTCTGGGTATAGATTTCAAGGTGCTGAAGCGTGAAGCCGGCGCGATAATAAACGAACTCGATCATAAATATCTTAATGACAATCCTGCCTTCCGTGATATTTCCCCGTCATCGGAGCATATCTCGAAATATCTCTATCAGCGCATCTCCGAGCGCCTGAATAACGACAACATCAAAGTCGATTCAATTACCGTCTGGGAGTCTGACAACGCATCCGCACGCTATTATGAGTGATCCGGTATATGTCAGTGAAATATTTTCATCCATCCAGGGCGAAGGGATGCTGGCGGGGCGCAGACAGATTTTTGTGCGTCTGATGGAATGTAATCTTGACTGCCGCTATTGCGACACCAACTTTAAAAAATCAGATATCTGCCGTCTGGAATCGAAGCCCGGTTCAGGCACATTCCTTGATCTTCCGCAGCCGATGCCGCTGCATAAAATGTCCGCCATAGTAAAGGACTGGCTCTTGCAGCTGCCGGGTGCGCATCATTCGATAAGTTTTACGGGGGGGGAGCCGCTTCTGTATGCGGATACTCTTGCAGAGTGGTTTCCTGAAATAAGAAAATTGCTTCCGATTCACCTTGAAACAAACGGCACCATGCACATCGCTCTTCAGCGTGTAAAACAGCACGTAGACTATATCAGCATGGACATGAAGCTTCCATCGACCGCCGGTTGCACTGAGCAGTTGTGGGACCTGCATGCCCTTTTTCTACGCGAGGCGCACGGTAGCGCTGTTTCCGTAAAAATTGTGGTGGGTGAGTTGACATCTGATCCTGAAATTCAGCAGGTGTGCGATACGATATCTTCGGTTAACGCGGCACTGCCGCTCTTCCTGCAGCCGTTGTCGTTGCCGGACGGCACTGTCGGAATTACCGCTGCCCATATTTTCCATCTTCAGGAACTGGCATCGTCCCGTCTGCCTGATGTGCGGGTAATTCCTCAAATGCATAAGTTGCTGGGCGCGCTTTGATTATTGAAACGATTACACTGGATTCAGGTCTCTGCATTACGCTGATTGATCAAACCCGGCACTATTTTGGCGGCTATTTTCATGTCAAAGTGCTTGCATATTGTGATATTCCACTGCAGCAGAGCTATTTTGAAAATGATGCCGAATTCAGCCGTGCCGTAGATAAAATAGGAACGTCTGTAAGGTTTGAACGGGTTCTCGAAAAAATGGCCGTTCCCGAATCCGGAATAGAATCAGTCCGGAGTCAGTTGACTCAGGCCTTTCATGAAACGAGCAGAAGCTATCTATCAATCCCCGATTTTGCTCCCCGTTTTGTTCGGAGCGAGTATCGGAAGCGAGTAAAAAAATCCCCCGACATTCGAAGTTCACGAGTGTAATGTGCCATTACCCATAGCAACTATTGATAAACTTGCCTTTGGTGGCAATGGTGTATGCCGGATTGACGGCAAAGTCTGTTTTGTCCCATTCAGTTGTCCGGGAGATGAAGTATCGCTTCGAGTAACGGCCCAGAAAAAATCGTATTGCACGGCTTCAATATCCGAGATAATACACCCTTCTCCTTTTAGAACCGTTCCGGTATGTTCAATATTTGGCGCTTGTGGAGGCTGCAACTGGCAACATGTCAGCTATCCTGCCCAGCTTGAGCAGAAACGGAGTATCCTGGCTGAAACCATCTGGAGAGGGGCTCGCGTCCCGGCAGATTTGATCGATGATGTTGTGCCGGCATCATCGCAGTATGGCTACCGGAGTCGCCTTCAGTTCAAGGTTTCTGCCGGTAATGGAAAGCTTCGCATCGGCTTTTACCGTCAAGGTTCGCATAAGGTGGAGGATGCAGCAGAGGGGTGCCCCATAGCCGCTCCCGTCATCAATCAGGTGCTGGCATGTTGCAGATCCGTACTCCAGTCTTATCCCGGGGTTGAGTCGATCTCTCAGCTCAGTATTGATGCCGGTGACAGCGGGGTGGTTGTCGTCATACATCATGACGGGAGAGCGGCTTCGAAGCACAGGAGCTATTTTATCGATCGCTCCGGCGATTTTGGACCATGCACGGGACTTTTTCTTAAAACGGATAATCAGCCGAACGGTGAAAAATTGTGGGGCAGCTCCGAAATATCCTATCGCATGAACCGGGCTGACGCTGAGCAGAATCAGGTGGTGCTTACGTATCCACCCGGCGGATTTGCGCAGGTGCATCAACTGCAGAATATTTCCATGCTGTCCGTTGTCAGGCGACTGGGGGGGTTTACCTCTACTGATCATCTCCTTGATCTGTATTGCGGCAATGGTAATTTTTCGATTCCTCTGGCCACCGAAGTCGCCTCAGTGGTTGGAATTGAGGGGAATGCCGATTCAATTCGGGCCGCTGAATTTAACAGGGAACTCAACAAGGTTGCAAATGCCGGGTTTTTTTGTGATGATGTCGCTTCCGGTGTTCGTCGTCTTGTTGACCAGGGCCGAAGTTTTGACGCTGTGTTGCTTGATCCGCCACGCTCCGGCGCCGGAGATGCAGTTTCCGGCATTGTTCGTCTGCAACCGAATAAAATTATCTATGCTTCGTGTGATCCGAGTACACTTGCGCGGGATTGCGGGTTGCTGTCCGGTTGCGGCTACAGCGTTGTCAGGTCCGTTCCGATCGATATGTTTCCCCAGACCTACCATATTGAAAGCGTTACATTGCTCAGCAGATCATAGAAAGGCACTCTTGTGAATTTTATCAGCCGGCTGTTTTCAAAGTCCCCATCCGATTTATTGGCCAAGGGCGACAAATATATGGAGTCAGAAAGTTTTTTTGAAGCCAGAACGTCCTATGAGGATGGCTTGAAGCTCTGTTCCGGCGAAGCCGGTGGAGGCGATCTGAAAATTCTTTTTTCAGAGAAAATAGATGCCGCCAATCGGAGGCTGGCCGAGCGTAATCTTCATGAAGCCGAGTCTGCATATTCGCGTGGGGATGCAGACAAGGCGATTGACCATCTTGAGCTTGTAAAAACACTGACTTATGATCCGGATTTACGGGAAAAGGCGGAGATATTACTTCTCAATTTTTCGCAGTCGGACAGTGCTCACGGTGAGCAGGTCAATACCTCGTCATGCGCGTCGTGCGCCGGCTCTCCCGGGGGTGAATGTGCTGACAGCTTGTTTTCGGATGATTCCCTGCCACCGCTGGAATATTATGAACTACTTATCCATCAATTGCCTGCCGATCAGTATCAGCGCTATGCTGAATTAGGAGAGGATTTTGCATATGCGTTCGTCGCTGCCAGTCGGGACGAGCATCAAGAGGCGTTGAACGGCTTTGAAAAATGTTCCGATACTCTGCCGCAAGATATCTACCGGTATGAAAAAGGGAAAGTTCTTCACCGGCTTGGAAATGATCGTGAGGCAGAACAGCATCTTCGCACAGCAATTCAGCTGAATAGTACTAATTCGCTTGCCTGGTTTACTCTGGCACTTGTGCTGCGGGAGAGCAATCGTTTTCAGGATGCCCTGATGACAGTAGAAACAATGGTTGCAGAGAATATAATGCCCGAACAGGCTCTGTTGCTGCGTGCCGATATATGTGAGGCGACCGGGGATCATGAAAGTGCCGTGAATCAGTATGTTGAGTTGCTGCAGACACCGTATGCACGTGCTGCAGCCGAAAAACTGTATGGAATTCTTCTTGAAATCGGTCGTCCGAATGATGCCGCCGTCATTTATAAAAAATATTTGAATAAATCCTGTCATTAGTAAGTCAAAATTATTAGCTGTGTTGTTTTGCAGAGAATAATTTTGTTAACGCAGGTTCCAGTTTATCAGGGTCAAGATTGTCCATCGTTGTATTATCAGCCGGTACTTCTACGAATATGGGGGGGTCTATGAATAAATCAGAGCTTATTGAACAGTTGGCCGTGAAAAAAGATTTACCGATCAAACGGGCAGAAGAGCTTGTCAATCTGGTTTTCTCTTCTATGGGCGAGGCAATGGTACAGGGTGAACGTATCGAAATTCGTGGCCTGGGTAGTTTTGTTATCAAAGAGTACGGAACGTATACCGGCCGAAATCCTAAAACAGGTGAGCCGATCAAGGTTAGTCCCAAAAAGCTCCCTTTTTTCAAGGTCGGTAAAGAATTGAAAGAAATGGTACTCGGGTAACCACCCCATGGCTGTATGTTTTCTTGGATTAATAACTACGTCGTTAGGCTGATCAGTGATCAATTTTATTGTTGCGTTCATAGTCGTCTGCCTGATCCCGGTCTGGGCGAGTGCCAATCCAGGCCAATCGGGCTCAAGTGGACTGCTCAATGTTTCTTCTGCTGAGACTCTTGATGCCGGCAATATCTGTGTCGGGGTCTGGTCGTGCTATGGAGAAAACAAGAGCTTTTCACAAAAAAGTTCTCTGATCATGCCTGTTACCATAACGATGGGAATTGGTACGTTCTGGGAAGTCTATGGGGCGTATCCCAATATTTTCTTTAATGGCGATGATGACATATCAGGCAGAGGTACGCTGGACTTAGGGACAAAATTGCGATTTTTGGGCGGGCGCTCCTCTGATTTAAAGATGGCTTTCGATCTGCTCGGTCAACGTCATATTTCTGAAAGCAGAAAAATCGACGGTGTGACCGATCTGTCCGCCAAGTTGGTGGCATCCTATAACAAGAATGATTTCGGAATACATGTTACCGCCGGGTATCTGAAGCCGGGAGCTGTTGCCGGAGTCAATCTTGAAAGTGAATATATTTTCGGCGCCGGTGTAGAGTATATGCTTATGCCGCGCCTGAAGATTCTTGGTGAAGTAACTGCCGGTACGAATAGGTATTACGTCGAAGACAACAAGTCCTGGACATCTCCCCGTATTCTCTCCGAATATAGTGTTGAAGCATCTGTCGGAGCACAGTATTTTCTCTCCCCGCATCTTACCCTGAATACGTCGTTTGGTACCGGATATGGTGCCAATGATTCTGATATGAAAATCCTTTTTGGGATTAGCTCCTGCCAGGGGGTTGGCACATATGTGAAGCCGATCCCATCGGTTGGTCGTCGTAATGCTGCAAAGGATAAAACCAAAGAGGCCCTTAAGCCGTTAAAAATCATTCCGATTTCCAGTCTGCTGCTTAAAGCGTCAGCTCCTCAATCATCACCTGTAAGCAAACTTGAAGTCGAACTTGAGACCGATAAAGAAGAAATCCTGATTAAACCATATGGACAGATTGTCATCTCTCCGCAACAGGCCTCCTCCAACCTCACTTCGCCGGTGATACCTGTAGAAATCCCGCTGAAAGTGCGCGACGAGGAGATTGCTCTGCAGCCCCTTAAAACTTCAAACCCCGAAGCACGCGCAATTGACTACATCCAGAATCGAATTCGCGGCGTTACGCCGCTGTTCGGCGTTGATGTAAAAGGATCCCAGGCTGCTCTCCCCGCTTCCGCAGAGCTTCCGGAACGGATGACAGTCTACAGAAAATTCGTGTTTTCCGATAAGGTATTCGATTATGATCAACGGACACCCTCAAGCAGTGGTAAAAAAATGCTTTCAGAGGTAGCAGAGCAGATCAGGAACGATAAAAAATGGCTCTATATAAAAATAGACGGGCATACTGACGGCATCGGTTCATTGTCATACAATATGGACCTGTCGTTAAAACGCGCAATAGCTGCGGCAACATATCTTATAAGTCATGAAGGTATTAACCCGTCAAAAATTTTTATCAAGGGTTTTGGCAAGTCATTACCCATAGCCGAAAACGACACTGCCGTCGGGCGTAGCAAAAACCGACGCACAGAAATTTTGCTTCTGGTTTCCAAGGAAGGGCAGTAGTATGAGGCTGTCAGCCGTTCTCAACGCTATCGTTTCAGGGGTGATTATTGTGCTCCTGTATGGGTATGCGCTGGCAGATGAGCCGGGTCCGGATGCGTCAAAAATGCTTGCAGTGGTCCCGGTTAAGAAGGGGAATGTCGATCAAAGTGTGTATCGACAGTTTGATCGGCTTGTTCCCGAATTGAGAAAAATTGCTACAAGCAAGATAATCAAGCTTGAGTGTCGTTATTCCGGGCGATCAGATAGGGAACAGGATGTTGAGGATGCATATAAAATTGCCGCTCGTGTAGAAAAATATTTGCGAGTACGCCATAAGCTTGATCTTGATATGTGGATAGCAATTGAGATCACGGCAAAGTCCTCAAGGATTTCGCCCGTACTGACGCTCTCAGTTTTTTAAGACGGCCCAAGAAAATGATTTCCAGCCTACCAAAGGAGACGGTTATGAAGCATAGTCTCATCCTGATGTCACTTATTGCCATGCTGCTTGTCGGTTGTTCTTCTGTCAAGGTCGTTCCCGAGCCGGCAGGTAACGGCCGTGTCAATGCCGCAGATAATTCTCAAACCATTTTATCCAATGGTGTCGAGGTGACGGCACGGGTTGATGAAACGGACATCAATTCGTACAACCTTGAAAGTACAGTTACAGCATTTCACATCAGCATCAGGAACACCACCGACAGTGAAGTCGCTTTTGGCGATGATTCGTATCTGCTTGTAGATGAAAGCGGTCTGCAATACTCATTGCTGACACCTGAAAATGTTCGTGCAATGCTGAAAAAAGACTCCTATTATCTTGTTCCATATCCATACGTTGGGTTCTATTATCTGGAAGACTATGAAAAAACAAACGCTTACAACCGAACCAATTCAGCTCTGCCCTATTATTATGACCTGTATCCTCAGGATATTTTTACCAAGGCTTTGCAGCCGACAACGGTCATTCCCGGGATGAAAGTCGAGGGATTGGCCTACTTTAAAATAGATCCCGCTTCTCATAAGCACTTTAAGCTGCTGGTCTTTCGTAAAGGGGCTTCAAAATCCTCTTCCCCGGACTTTTCATTTCCCTTCAAAACTGTTAAATAATCACACGAGTACGAAACTGATGCACCTCTCTTCCTGTTGGAATACACGGGATAGTGGTGTATTGCTTCAACAGGGAAGCATTGAATGAATGATTATTGTGCCGCTATTGATTTCGGGACAAATACCGCCCGTTTACTCATTGCCGTGCGTTCGCCTGCCGGGATTACTCCCGTCCGTGTCGAGCGGGAGATTGTGCGTCTTGGCGGTGGTTTTACCGATGAGTGCGGCTTGTCTGCTGAAGCCAGTGAACGCGGGTTGGCCTGTCTGCATAGATTTGCAAAAATCATTTCAGACTACGGAGTGAAACAGGTTCGGGCTTCAGCAACAAGTGCGGTACGGGATGCCGTCAATGGGCGCGCGTTCGTTGATAAAGTCCTTCAAGAAACCGGCATCAATCTTGTTGTCATTGATGGAGACACGGAAGCACGTTTGACGCTCAAGGGGGTCTTGTCCGGACTGGATTCTGAAAGTGGTACGCTTGTAGTGCTTGATGCAGGCGGGGGAAGTACCGAGTTTACTCTATCATCTCACGGATCTCCTGCTTTTATCAAAAGTATGCCGATCGGTGTGGTACGACTTACGGAAGATTTCCGTACGAGTATCGAAATGATTGAACGTGTACGGACTGTGATCGATCAGCTTGAGAAAGATCTCTCCTCAGCTGGAATCACTGTTTCCGGAAATACCGAGCTGGTCGGAACGGCCGGCACCGCGACAACCATTGCAGCAATCAAGTTGGAGATGGTTGAATACGACTATCGAAAGGTTAACAACTTCACCGTGAGCAGGGGAGATATCGCAGAAATCTTTCAGCGCTTGTCATCGCTGAACCCTCAGGAACGACTGGCAATCAAAGGGCTTGAAAAAGGACGTGAAGATTTGATTATTGCCGGTCTGGTAATCATTACTTCAGTTATGGATCGGTTTGGCTTCAATCGGTTGAAGGTGAGTGATTTCGGGCTGCTGGAAGGATTGGCGCTCTCCGGCAGCGAATCGGGTGATTTGACTGTCAGGCAGTTGTAGCTTCAAATCTAGGTACATCGGGGTGAGAGATGCTGGGTAAGCGGGGTTGCGGAGTACTGTTGCATCCTACATCATTACCCGGACCGGGCGGTATCGGTTCGCTGGGCAAGGATGCCCGACGATTTGTTGATCTGCTGGTGGCCATGGGGATGTCATATTGGCAGGTGCTCCCGCTCACGCCGCCGGCGTGCGGCAACTCACCCTATTCAGCTTTTTCGGCTTTTGCAGGAAATCCGCTTCTGATCGATCTTGATCAGATTGCGTTCGATGGTGATCTTCCTGCCATATGCTACGAAGACAGTCCTGATGATGCCTGCGTCGACTTTGAAGCGGTTTCCGGGAAGAAAATGAAACTGCTGCAGGCAGCGGGCGCCAGTTTTTTAGCGAACGAAACTGCGCCGCGCAAACAAGAATTCTGGGATTTTTGCAACAGGACTCCCTGGCTTCATAACTACGCACTTTTTATGGCGCTGAAACATCGATACAAGGGTCGGTCCTGGGAAAAATGGCCGACTGAACTGGCTCTTCTGTCGCCGGATATGTATGAAAAAGCTTCGGTTGAGCTGAGTCCTGAGATAGGCGTCCAAAAATATATCCAGTGGCAGTTTTTCAGACAGTGGAGGGGATTACGAGCGTATGCAGCCGGCAAAGGAATCGCAATTATTGGTGATATCCCTATTTTTGTCGGCTACGATTCCGTTGATGTCTGGAGTCATCGTGAACTGTTTCTTCTCGACTCGAAGGGAAAGCCGACCGTTGTCGCAGGAGTGCCCCCCGATTATTTCAGCGAAACAGGGCAGTTATGGGGCAATCCTCTGTACGACTGGGAAATGATGGGGCGTCAGAAGTTCACGTGGTGGATCGAGCGCTTTCAGTCACTGTTTGAACTCTTTGATATCATTCGTGTTGACCATTTCCGGGGGTTTGAAGCTGCCTGGCATGTGCCGGCCGGAGAAAAAACAGCTATCAACGGCACCTGGACCAAGGCTCCAGGAGCTGTTCTGTTTGACGCGATATTCGCCGCCCTCGGAAAATTACCGGTTATTGCAGAAGATTTGGGTGTTATTACGCCAGAGGTCGTAGCTCTACGTGATCGCTATGACTTTCCCGGGATGAAAATAGTGCAGTTTGCATTTGATTCAGGACCCTCAAATCCATATCTGCCGCATAATCATCAAAAAAAATCCGTGGTTTACACCGGGACCCATGACAATGACACTACAGTCGGCTGGTATCATTCACTTTCTGATGCTCAGCGCAGTCGAGTGAGTCACTATATGGGAAGCAGGGGGGATGGCACGGTCGGAGCCATAATTCGCACGGTGCTTATGTCAGTCGCAGATACCGTAATTCTACCCCTTCAGGATTTGCTCCGGGCGGGAAGCGAGGCCCGCATGAATGTTCCCGGCACCGCATTCGGGAATTGGGGGTGGCGATTTACCTGGGACATGGTAGCTCGTGATCTTGCCGGTCACGTTCGAGATCAAATAGAATGTTATGGCAGGAGTAATCCGAAGTGTTAGCAAATTTCTTGACAATTCAGGCATATTCTCTATACTGACTTGCTTTAAATTTATATTGCTCTGATCTGCGGATGGTGAATGTGAAAATCGTTGTAGACCACATCAAAGACACGCCTATTGCACTGCATATTGACGAGCCTGTTGAGACGTTTCCTCTTCTCGCGGGCATGCAGAGTGACAAGAACTGTTGCATTACCGGTAATATTCAAGGGGATATTACTGTCATTCGTGAGTATGACAACATACGAGTAACCGGCAGGATAACTGCGCCTCTGGCTCTTTCCTGTTCACGTTGCCTCGCAGATTATACTTCGTTTGTAGACACCAGCTTCACAATCTTTTTTCGGAAAGAGAACGCAGCCACAGCCTCCATCGAAGATGAGCTTGAGCTTGGCGAAATGGACCTGCTTTCTTCCTCGTACTCCGGCGACGAAATTGATTTAACTCATGAAATCGAAGAGCAGGTTGCGATGGAGATTCCGTTAAAACCTCTCTGTAATGATGGCTGCAAGGGGCTGTGTCATGAGTGCGGCATCGATTTGAATATCTCCAGCTGTTCATGCAGTAAAGAACCTGTAAGTCTCACGTTCAGTGCGCTGAAGAATTTTACAGTAACCAAAAAATAGAACGGTGGCACGAGAACGTGTATCACCAGAAAAAGGAGAAACACCATGGCTGTACCCAAGAAAAAAACATCCAAATCACGCAAGAATATGAGAAGGGCCCATGATTTTTTAACTACCCCGTCACTGTCCATCTGTCCTCAATGCAAAGCTGCAAAGCTGCCGCATCGTACTTGTCTTGCCTGTGGAACGTACAAGGGTAAAGAGGTTATCGACCTTTCCTCAGCACAAGCCTAGAGAACAATCTGTGTCACTTCCGAAACAGATGAGAGTTGCCGTTGACGCAATGGGTGGCGACAATGCGCCTGTTATTGAAGTTGAAGGTGCTGTTGCTGCCTGTCGCGAATTCGGGTTGTCGGTAACGCTGGTCGGTGATCGTGTCCGTTTGGAGGCTGAGCTCGCTAAACACACCGTCAGTGGACTTGATATCGATGTATTTCATGCAAGTGAAGTCGTCGGTATGCATGATTCCGCTTCAGATGCGGTGCGGAAGAAGCGTGACTCATCCGTCCGTCAGGCCTTCGAGCTCGTCAAGGACGGCAAGGCGTGCGCTGCGGTAAGTGCCGGAAACTCCGGTGCGACCATGGCGTCCGGCATGTTTGTTCTGAAGCGGATCAAAGGGATCGAACGTCCGGCTATTGCCCAGTTATTCCCTACACTGAAAGGGCAAACGTTGGTTCTGGATGTTGGCGGCAATGTAGACTGCAAGCCGCTCCATCTTGTCCAATTCGCCATTATGGGGGAGGTCTATGCCCGATATGCGATGGGAATACTCTCGCCGAGAGTCGGCCTGCTTTCCAACGGTGAAGAGGATTCAAAAGGGAATGAACTGACCAGAGAAACGAACGCTATCCTGCGCAAGACATCGCTTAATTATTGTGGATATATTGAGGGCCGGGATATTTTCGCCGGTGCAGTTGACGTAGTCGTTTGTGATGGCTTTGTTGGAAATATTGTATTAAAACTTTCCGAGGGGCTTGCGGATGCCGCCGGCAGGATGCTGAAAAGGGAGATCGTTAAGAGTTGGGTGTCCAAGGTCGGTTATCTGTTTGTGCGTGGTGCTTTCGGCCGTTTCAAGAAGATTGTCGACTATGCGGAATACGGCGGTGCACCGCTGCTGGGAATCAACGGTGTCGGCATGATCTGTCATGGCGGCTCCAACGTCAAGGCGATCAAAAATGCGATACGGTTCGCTCACGAGTATGCCAAAAACGGTGTGTCGGAGCATGTCGCCGAAAAGTTATCCGAAAATTATTCGGTCTCGATACGAAGGGATACCCTGCCTCTTACCCCTGCAGAGTAATGGAGATTCAATCGTGAATGTCAGAATTACTGGAACCGGCTCTTCCTTGCCCGGGAAAATTCTCACCAATGCTGAACTTGAACAGTTGATCGATACCACTGATGAATGGATTACTACGAGAACCGGGATTAAAGAGCGGCGCATTGCGGCTGATGGAGAATACACATCAACCTTTGCCGCCGAAGCCGGCCGTCGTGCTCTGGAAATGGCTGGGGTCCAGCCTGAAGAAATTGATCTGATCATACTTAGCACCGTTACTCCCGATTTCCCGTTTCCTTCGACCGCCTGCATTGTTCAGGATCTTCTGGGTGCCAAGAATGCTACAGCTTTTGATATTTCGGCAGCGTGTGCCGGTTTTATTTATGGTTTATCAGTCGCTGAAAAATATCTTCGCACAGGTGCTGCTAAAAAAATACTTGTAATCGGGTCTGAAACATTGTCACGTATCGTAGACTGGAAGGATCGCAATACCTGCGTTCTGTTCGGTGATGGAGCTGGTGCTGTTGTTCTCGAAGCTTCTGAAGGTGATCATTCCCTGCTTTCGACCCACACGTTCAGTAACGGATCATACTGGAATCTTCTCTACCAGCCGGGGAGCGGCAGTCGTAATCCGGCGTCTGCCAGTCGTACGATCGATGAGCGGCTGATCTATGTAACGATGGAAGGGAATGAAGTATTCAAGCATGCTGTCCGTTCCATGGAGGAGGCTGCTGTTAAAGCCCTCGATGCCAACGGCCTGTCCCAATCCGATATTTCTCTGTTGATACCTCATCAGGCTAATCGTCGTATAATTGATGCAACTGCAAAACGCCTCGGAGTTGGTTCCGATCGGCTGTTTATCAATCTCCATCGTTACGGCAATACCTCTTCTGCATCTATTCCGATTGCTCTGGATGAGGCGAACCATCAAGAGATTCTCAAGCATGGTGGCAAGATACTTTTGGTGGCTTTTGGGGGCGGCTTCGCCTACGGGTCTGCCCTCGTAGAGTGGTAACTGAAGTTAAACGCTAATAAGAGATAAGGGTATCTACTATGTCTAAAACTGCATTCATTTTTCCCGGTCAAGGTTCGCAGTATCCCGGAATGGGGAAAGAACTCGCAGATACGTATACTATTGCGCGTCAACTTTTTGAGGAGGCCGATGATGTTCTTGGCTTTAAATTATCTTCTCTCTGTTTCGCAGGGAGTGATGCCGACCTCAAGCTGACCGCCAACACACAGCCGGCTATTTTGACAGCCAGTATTGCGGTATTGAAAGTAGTTGAACAGGAGACCGGTCTGAAGGCTGATTATGTGGCCGGTCATTCACTTGGTGAATATTCGGCGCTGGTCTGCTCAGGAGCTTTATCTTTCGCTGATGCTGTCAGAACGGTGCGTGCCCGGGGAACATTTATGCAGGAAGCGGTTCCGGTTGGCACCGGAACAATGGCTGCTATGCTTGGTGTCGAGCGCGATGTTCTTGAGGAAATCTGCCGTGAAGCCGCTGAAGGAGAGGTTGTTTCACCCGCCAACTTTAATTCTCCCGGTCAGATTGTTATCGCCGGATCGGTAGCAGCTGTCGCTCGTGCCATTGAAATTGCGAAGGGTCGCGGCTTTAGAAAAGCCATGCTGCTGCCGGTCAGCGCCCCCTTTCATTGTGCATTGATGCAGCCGGCTGCGGATCGGCTTGCAGCAATGCTGGATACGATAACGGTACATGAGATGAACGTACCTGTTATTGCAAATGCTGACGCTGAACCTAACAGCCTCAAAGATCGGGTAAAGCCTCTGCTCGTTGCGCAGGTCTGTTCTCCTGTATTGTGGGAACAGTCGGTGAATACCATGAGCGCACTGGGTGTGACAAAATATATCGAGCTCGGTCCAGGCAAAGTGTTAAGCGGATTGGTGAAAAGGATCAACAAGGAGGCGGTTCTGGTTAACATTGAAGATGTTGCCGGGATAAAAACTGCCGGGGAGAATATTCGATGAAAGGTCAGGTTGCTCTGGTAACGGGAGCTTCACGGGGGATCGGGCAGGCAATCTCCCTTAAGCTTGCTGCCGAAGGAGTTTTTGTCGTTGCGACTGCAACCTCAGAGGCAGGTGCAGAAGCGACTGTGGCCGCCATCGTTGCACAGGGGGGATCCGCCCAAGCGGTCAAGCTCGATGTTACAAACTCTTCCGAAGTTGAAGCGCTTTTTAAAAAAATTATTTCCGAACAAGGTCGACTTGATATTCTGGTGAATAATGCCGGCATAACTAAAGATGGCCTCATGATGCGCATGAAGGACAGCGACTGGGATTCCGTGCTCGATACGAATCTCAAAGGTTCCTTCAACTGCCTGCGTGAAGCATCCAAAATCATGACCAAGGCCCGATACGGGCGCGTTGTCAATATCAGTTCTGTAGTTGGAGAAATGGGCAATCCCGGTCAGGTAAACTATTGCGCCAGTAAAGCGGGGCTGTTCGGCTTGACAAAATCAGCCGCTCGTGAACTGGCAAGGCGCAATATTACGATAAATGCTGTGGCACCCGGTTTTATTGAAACTGATATGACCACCGTTCTTCCTGAAAAGGGACGTGAAGCGCTCCTGCAAAATATCCCGATGGAACGGCTTGGCTCAGTTGACGATGTTGCGTATGCCGTTTTATTTCTGGTTTCTCCGCAGGCGGGCTATATTACCGGGCAGGTTTTGTCGGTAAATGGCGGGATGTATATGTAGTCCCTGATGTAGAAATATCGATTGACTTTTAAAGATTTCATGCTTAATTAAGCACACAGCATTACACACGAAACCTGCAAAGGTTTAAAATCACATGGAGGTGAAAGATGTCTGATATTGCAAAGCGGGTGAAGGAAATTGTTGCAGAGCAGCTTGGGGTAGAAGAAGCACAGGTTTTAACTGAATCTTCTTTTATGGATGACCTTGGAGCCGATTCTCTTGACACAGTTGAATTGGTTATGGCTCTTGAAGAAGAGTTTGATATCGAAATACCTGATGAAGATGCCGAAAAAATCCAGACGGTAAATGACGCCATCGAATACATCACCGAGCACAGCTGAGATCGCACAACCGGGGGAGGGGCGATAAGCCCCTCTCTTTTTATTTTGCCATAACAGAAGTCACTGCTATATGGAGCCATTTATCATGAGAAGAGTTGTAATTACTGGTGTTGGAGCTGTTTCACCACTCGGGTGCGGGAATGCTAAAAACTGGGACGCGCTCACTTCAGGTAAGTCCGGAATCGGGCTGATTACCCGTTTTGATGCGAGCGACATGTCGGTCAAAATTGCCGGAGAGGTTCCTGATTTTAATGCTGAAGAGTATATTGACAAAAAAGAGATCAAGAAGATGGATCTTTTTATCCAGTATGCTCTGGCAGCGTCTCATTTTGCCATGGAAGACTCCGGTCTGGTGATCGATGATGAAAATGCCGAGCGGGTTGGGGTTCTCGTTGGTGCCGGACTTGGTGGCTTGCCGACGATTGAAAAATACCATACTCTGGTGGCTGAAGGTGGCTACAAAAAGATTTCTCCCTTTTTCATCCCGATGCTGATCATTAATCTCGCTCCAGGCCATATTTCCATCAAATATGGTGCCAAAGGTCCAAATATTTCTTCCGTCTCTGCGTGCGCGACCAGTACCCATTCAATTGGCGATGCGTATCATATTATTAAACGAGGCGATGCAGACGCCATGATCGCAGGTGGGACAGAGTCGGTCATCACTCCGCTCGGCATTGGCGGCTTTGCAGCCATGAAGGCGCTATCAGACAGAAATGACGATCCGACAGCCGCATCTCGCCCCTTTGACAAGAACCGTGACGGCTTTATCATGGGTGAAGGTGCCGGGATTGTCGTTCTTGAAGAGTACGAATCCGCCAGGGCGCGGGGAGCCAAGATTTATGCCGAGGTCGTAGGGTATGGTATGACCGGAGACGCGTATCACCTGACCGCACCGGCACCGGGTGGAGAAGGGGGTGCGCGTGCAATGAAAATGGCGCTCAAAAATGCCGGAGTTACTCCTGAACAGGTCTCCTACATCAATGCGCATGGTACATCTACTCCGATGGGTGACTTGTACGAAACCATGGCGATCAAAAGCGTTTTCGGCGATCACGCCAGGAAAATGATGGTCTCTTCAACTAAATCCATGACCGGTCATCTTCTAGGAGCAGCCGGTGGTATTGAAGCAGTTTATACCCTCATGGCAATGGAGAAGGGGATAGTTCCTCCCACAATCAATTACACCGATCCGGATCCCGAATGCGATCTTGATTATGTACCTAATACTGCACGGGAGGCTAAACTTGAATACGCCATGAGCAATAACTTCGGTTTTGGCGGTACGAACGCGACCCTTCTGTTTAAAAAACTATAGTGCGGTACGACCAATGATCATTATCGGAAGCGATCATGGGGGATTAACCCTCAAAACTGCCCTGGACAGTTATCTGAAGCGCAGAGGTTTCGATGTTGCCGATGCGGGGACTAACGGCGATGCTTCGGTTGATTATCCGGATTTCGGCCAGAAAGTTGCCGAAGCTGTGATTTCAGGGGAGGCTGAGCTGGGGATCCTGATCTGTGGAACCGGTATCGGAATGTCGATCGCCGCCAACAAAATCCCCGGAATTCGCGCCGCTCTGGTGACCGATGTTTTTATGGCCCGCATGGCTAAAGAGCATAATAATGCCAATGTACTGGTGCTTGGCGGTCGTGTCCTTGATGAACAGAAAGCCTGTGATCTCGTCGGCGCATGGCTTGATGCAACGTTTGAAGGTGGGCGCCATCAGGCGCGTCTCGACAAGATAACGGCACTTGAAAAGAAGTATTCCTAGCTGATAAGAATTTACATCACCTCCCACAGGCGGGACCTGCTACGGCATGTGTCCCGTTTGTTGTTTTAATTTGAATCATGAATAGAACTTTTATATTAAGGAGAACCAATGTCTGCCCTTTCCCAATTTGATCCACAGGTAGCCGATGCCATTCGCCATGAAGCGGAGCGTCAGGAATATAATCTGGAGTTAATTGCTTCAGAAAACTTTGTGTCGGAAGCGGTTCTGGAGGCACAGGGTTCGATCCTGACCAACAAGTACGCCGAGGGGTATCCCGGAAAGCGGTATTATGGCGGTTGTGAGCACGTTGATGTTGTTGAGCAGCTTGCTATAGATCGAGCCAAAGAACTTTTCGGCGCCGACCACGCCAATGTCCAGCCACACGCGGGGTCCCAGGCTAATATGGCGGTATATTTTGCCGCATGTAAACCGGGAGATACAATTCTTGGGATGAATCTTGCGCATGGGGGACATCTTACTCACGGAAGTCCGGTTAATTTTTCCGGCAAGCTGTTTACTATTGTTCCATACGGAGTTTCACAAGAGACCGAAACCATTGATTATGAAGAGGTTGAGCGTCTGGCCGCTCTACATAAACCTGCAATGATAGTGGTCGGTGCCAGCGCCTATCCAAGAACCATCGATTTTCCCGCTTTCCGTGCGATAGCTGATAAAGTCGGGGCGAAGGTCATGGTCGATATGGCTCATATCGCCGGTTTGGTTGCCGCCGGCGTTCACCCCAGCCCGGTTCCGTATGCCGAATTCGTTACTACGACTACTCACAAAACGCTGCGTGGTCCTCGTGGAGGCATGATTCTCTGCCGTGAAGAGTATGCAAAAACTATTAACTCACAGATTTTCCCCGGTATTCAGGGTGGACCGCTCATGCACGTTATCGCCGCCAAGGCGGTCGCGTTCAAAGAAGCGCTGCAGCCTGAGTTTAAAGCATATCAGCTGCAGATCGTCAAAAATGCCAAGGCGCTTGCAGAGGCACTCACAAAACGTGGCTTCAAGCTGACGAGCGGCGGCACTGATAACCACCTCATGCTGATCAACTTCTCGGGAACGGAGATAACCGGCAAGGCGGCTGAAGAGGCGCTGGACAAGGCCGGCATCACGGTCAACAAGAACACCGTGCCGTTTGAAACCCGCTCTCCGTTTGTTACTTCCGGCATCCGGGTCGGAACGCCGGCCTGCACGTCTCACGGGCTGAAAGAATCTGAAATGGATCAGGTAGCCGCCTTCATTGCCGATGCGGTGGCGCATATCGGCAATGACCAGAAACTGGAAGCGATAAAGGGTCAGGTAAACGGCATGATGAAGAAATTCCCCCTCTACGCCGGCAGGCTTGCCTAATTATCAAATATCACGTAGTAACGAGACCCACTGGACGTATTCCGGCGGGTCTTTTTTATACGCGTGATAATCACTCATGCGACAGAGGAAACAACGTATGTCTGGAACGAACTCCATAACAACCGAACAACTGCGCTTGTGGGACAAACGCCACGTCTGGCACCCGTTTACACAGATGCAGGAATGGGAACGTGACGAGCAGATTATCATCGTGAAAGGAGAGGGGTGCTGGCTGATTGACACGGATGGCAGACGCTACCTTGATGGTGTGGCCTCTATGTGGACCAACGTCCATGGACACTGCCGCCGGGAGTTGAACGATGCCCTGAAGGAACAGGTCGACCGCCTTGAACATTCCACACTGTTGGGTCTGGCCAGCGAACAGAGTATTATTCTGGCGGCACGGCTGGCCGAAATTACACCTCCCGGGCTGGACCGGTTCTTCTATTCGGATAACGGTTCCACCGCCATGGAAGTTGCGGTCAAGATGGCCTATCAATATCAGGTCCATTCAGGACGACCGGAACGGAGCAGATTTATAACATTCAGGCATGCCTATCATGGTGATACTCTTGGTGCGGTGAGTGTAGGAGGAATCGGTATTTATCATACGACCTTCAAGCCGCTCATGTTTGAGACAATTCAGGCGCCGGCTCCCTACTGCTACCGTTGTGAGATGGGCTGCAGCAGAACCTCCTGCAGTATGGAGTGTATTGACGCACTTGAAGCGCTGATGGAAGGCAACGCAGGCCTGGTCGCCGGGCTTGTGATTGAGCCTCTTGTTCAGGGTGCCGGAGGGATGATCGTTCAACCCGCGGGTTTTTTAAAACGTGTTAGAAATCTGTGCGACCGGTATGATATATTGATGATTGTTGATGAAGTTGCTACCGGCTTTGGCAGGACCGGTAAAATGTTTGCCTGCAACCATGAGGGTGTGGTACCCGATATCATGGCCCTTTCAAAGGGAATCGCCGCAGGATATCTTCCTCTGGCGGCAACCGTGATGATTGATAAAGTCTACTCAGCCTTTTTAGGTTCTTATTCGGAGCTGAAGACCTTTTTTCATGGTCATACGTTCACCGGGAACCCGCTAGCCTGTGCCGTCGCCCTGAAAAGCCTGCAGCTTTTTCAGCAGGACAATCTGCTGGCAGAGCTGCAGCCTAAAATAGCCTGGCTGACACAGCGTCTGGGTGATTTCGAATCAATGCCGCACGTTGGTGATGTTCGGCAGTGCGGTCTGGCTGCCGGCATAGAACTTGTTGAAAACAGGGAAACCGGCGCTCCGTACCCGTGGGAGCTTAAGGTTGGAATGAGGGTGTGTCTTGAAGCGCGCAAGCGGGGGGTTTTTTCTCGCCCTTTGGGAAATACAATCGTCATCTTTCCCCCCCTGGTTATCTCGAATAGCGAGTTGGAAATACTTTTGAATGTACTCCAGGAATCAATACGAGTCGTTACTGAATGACCGATGGTCTGAGGCCCCTACATGGATGATAAAATAAAAATTCTGGTGATTGATGATGATGACTCTGGCCGCGAAGCTCTGACCATGTTGTTGCAGTCGGCCGGGTATGAAGTCACTTCAGCGGCAACAGGTGAGAGTGCACTGGATCTGATCGATCGTGAACAGTATCAGGTCATTGTTTCCGATCTGTTCCTGCCCGATAAAAGCGGGCTCGATATCCTGCAGAATGTACAGAAAATATCACCTGCTACCGAAGTTATCGTTGTGACCGGCCATGCTTCGGCTCAAACCGCCGTTCGAGCAATGAAAGAGGGGGCTTTTGACTATATCACCAAGCCGATAGATTTTGATGAGCTGAAAATAGTTGTTTTAAAGGCACTGGAAAAACAGAAGCTTCTGTCAGAAAACATGTATCTGCGCAGGCAGCTCCAGGGACGCTTTGAATTCAATAATATTATCGGCAGCTCTCCGGCAATGAACCTCGTGTTTGAACGCATGAACCGCATTGTAAAAACAGACTCGGCGATCCTTGTCAGCGGTGAATCAGGAACCGGCAAAGAGCTGGTCGCCAGGGCGTTGCACTATAATGGCACACGCAAGGACCGACCTTTTGTTGCGGTAAACTGCAGCGCAATCCCGGAGACGTTGCTGGAAAGCGAGCTTTTTGGCCATGTCCGGGGGGCATTTACCGGAGCTATCAAGGATAAACCGGGGAAATTCGAGGCAGCAAATCATGGTACTATTTTTCTTGATGAAATCGGTACGCTGCCTCTTCACCTGCAGGCTAAGCTGTTGCGGGTTCTGCAGGAACACGAAGTAGAGAGAGTGGGTTCCAACAAGACGGTAAAACTCCATGTCAGAGTGATTTCCGCAACCAATGCAGATCTTGAACATATGGTGAAACGGGGCACATTCAGAGAAGATCTTTACTACCGTTTGAACGTCATTCCCCTTCATCTCCCCCCCTTGCGCGAGCGGCAACAGGATATTGTGTACCTGACAGCGTTTTTTCTGGAGAAGCAGTGCCGTCTGATGGGTCGCGCACCATGCAGTATCAATAAACAGGCACTTGAGGCGTTGGAACAGTATTCCTGGCCGGGAAATGTGCGTGAACTGGAAAATCTGATCGAGAGAATGATCGTTTTGACAGATGCACCAGTTATAACGTTAGAGGATGTTCCGGCTAAAATAATTGGCGAGAAGCCCGCTGGAGAAGCCCGTTATAACAAAATGCCGCGCGAGGGAGTAGATCTGGTCGCAACGATCTCCCGGTACGAACACTCTTTAATATCAGAGGCACTGGAATCTGCGGGGGGTATCAAGGCAAAGGCTGCGGCTCTGTTGGGAATAAACCGGACAACTCTGGTGGAAAAGATTAAAAGGCTGAAAATGGAAAAATGAAACAAGCCGACCGGCTCATCAACCCGGGGCCGGAAGGTGGCGACGGCAGGAGGGCGAGATCATCGTCGTCGGTACATCGGAACAGGTGACCACGATTACCAGTTCCCCTACCAGTGAGTTTTACGAAAGATGCTCTCATATTTTGGAGGTTAAGATGGATCCGGAAACGGGCGCTATTGCCCAAAAGGAATTCGATCGGGCACAACAGGAACTTGACCGGAACAATGTCTTGGCTGCACTCGCCTGTCTGGAACGGGCACTCAGTATCTGGGACGATCCTCTCTGGCATTCCCGTCTCGGGTTTTGTATCGCCAAGCAGCGAGGTCATCTCACCAGGGCATTCGAACTGTGCCGCACTGCGATTGAACACGATCCGGACAATCCTCTCCACCACCTGTATCTCGGCAAAGTCTATCTTGTCGCTGGAAATACGTATGAAGCACTTCAAGCCTTCAGGCAGGGCATGGTACTTGGTGGGAGTCCGGAGCTCGAGCGGATGCTCGATGCCATTGGGACCAGGAAATCTCCGGTCATACCTTTTCTTTCTCGTGACGCCCTGTTGAACAAATATCTGGGAATCATTCTTGGTCGTTTTGGATTGAGATAGGAGGGACTATGCAATCGGTGTGAGTGCTACAACGTGGATATCCATAGGACGGCTTGCAGTCAGAAGCGTATAAAAACAAAAAAGGCGCCATTTCAGGCGCCTTTTTTTTATATGGCGGGGTTGACGGGGCTCGAACCCGCGACTTCCAGCGTGACAGGCTGGCACTCTAACCAACTGAGCTACAACCCCAAGGTAAGCAGTTCAATTTAACTCAGCACAAATAACATACAAAGTAGCTGTTTGTCAAGCAACGTGTACAAAATTTATAAAAAACGTTTACGCGCACTCCGAATAACCGCAGACATGGCAGACTGAGCAGCCGCCCTCATGCTCGACGATACCGCCGCACTCCGGGCAGGCTCCGCGTTCATGCCGCGTAGACTCGTTATCGATATCATATCCGCTGTCTACCAGATGGTTCTGGATCGCTTTTGCAACTGCATCGGCGCAGGAAAGCACCCGGTTATCACCGAAGCCGGAAGGGCAGTGGCAGGAGATTCCCTGCAGCTGTTTCACCACCTGACGGGCCTGAACGCCACTGCGCCAGGCGAGTGATACCATGCGCCCTATTGCCTCACTCTGGGAAGCGGCGCATCCGCCGGCCTTGCCCATCGTGGTGAAAAGCTCAAACAAGCCGTTTTTATCTTCATTGATCGTGATGTAGAGCGGGCCGCAACCAGTCTGCATCTGATGGGTACACCCTTTAAGCGCTTTGGGGCGCTCCCGTTTGACAGCTTTTTTGTCTTCATCGACCGGTGTGGCGGCAGCTGTTACCTGCTCTTCTTTTTTGCCGGTTGAGAGTACCTGCTCGTCTCTGGAGCCGTCCCGGTAAATGGTGACACCCTTGCAGCCCGTTTCATAGGCGAGCATGTACACTTTTTCAACATCTTCGATGGTGGCCGAATTTGAAAAATTCACCGTTTTAGAAACGGCATTGTCAGTGTAGAGCTGGAAGCCAGCCTGCATCTGAATATGGTATTCGGGAGATATTTCGTGGGAGGTCACAAACACGTCGCGGATATCTGCCGGAATTTCGACGATGCCGGCGACGGTGCCATGCTCGGCTATTTTCTGCATAAGCGCTTCCGAGTAGAAACCACGCTCCTTTGCTATGTTCTCAAAAATCGGGTTGACCTCAACCAGGACGTTATTGTCCATGACGGTGCGGATGTAGGAAACGGCAAAGAGCGGCTCAACACCGGAAGATGCGTTGGCGATGATCGAAATGGTTCCTGTTGGAGCGATTGTTGTGACGGTTGCATTTCTTTGCGGAGCCGCCCCATTTTTGTCAAAAATCGAGCCTTTGAAGTTGGGAAACGAACCCCGCTTTTTACCAAGCTCCTGGGATGCCAGGTGCCCTTCGTCATTGATGAATTTCATCACTTTCTTACCGAGCTTCACCGCCTCTTCAGAACAGTAGGGGATTCCCAGAAGAATCAGCATATCGGCCCACCCCATGACGCCCAGCCCGATTTTGCGGTTGGAGTGAGTCATGTCGTGGATCTGCTGAAGCGGATAGTTGTTAGCTTCAATTACGTTATCAAGAAAGTGGACGGCGTTGTGAATAGTTTCTCGCAGCTTTTTCCAGTCTACCGCGCCGTCTTTGATAAAGATACCAAGGTTGATAGAGCCAAGGTTGCAGGATTCATACGGCAGGAGAGGCTGCTCACCACAGGGGTTGGTAGATTCAATCTCGCCAACCAGCGGTGTCGGGTTGTCGCGATTCAGGCGGTCGAGAAAGATAATCCCAGGTTCGCCGTTTTCCCATGCCTGCTTGACGATGCGCTGGAATACCTTGCGGGCATTAAGGTTGCCGCAGACCTTTTTGTCACGGGGGTTGACTAGATTGTATTCCTCATCACGCTCGACAGCCTGCATGAACTTTTCGGTGAGGCCGACTGATATGTTGAAATTGTTGAGCTGCTTCTGGTCGGCCTTGCACATGATGAAATCCATCACGTTAGGGTGATCGACCCTTAAAATTGCCATGTTTGCGCCGCGTCTGGTACCACCCTGTTTTATGGTTTCCGTGGCAACATCAAACACGCGCATAAATGAGAGCGGTCCGCTGGATATGCCGGTGGTGGTGCTGACGACGTCGTTGGCAGGTCTCAGACGAGAAAATGAAAAACCGGTACCGCCGCCCGATTTGTGAATCAGGGCGGTATATTTGACAGCATCAAAGATCTCTTCCATGGAGTCGCCCACCGGCAGAACAAAGCAGGCAGAAAGCTGCCCCAGCGGGCGTCCGGCATTCATCAGGGTAGGCGAGTTGGGGAGGAACTCAAAGGTGGTCATCATGCGATAAAAGGTGTCTGATACGTTCTTTACATCGGCTTTCTTGTCAAATATTTTATCGGCTGCCGCAATTGTGTCCGCTACCCGTCGGAACATGTCGGCCGGCGTTTCAAGAACCTTGCCGGTTTCATCACGGCGCAGATATCGTTTTTCCAACACGGTGGCAGCGTTTTTTGTCAGTCCGGAGATGGTGTCGGGTGCGGAACTTTTTTTCATAACGGAACTCCTTATTTTGAATGTTAACTTATGATTTATAATGAATTGAATGGGGTGTGGATGGAAACCTAAAACCACAATATTTTGTGGAAGGTGATGAAATAAACCACAACATATATATGCTGTCAACAAATATATTTTATAAAAATATAACACCTTGAAAGGACTTGAAAAGCTCAATATCCAGAAACATTGTTCGATATTTTAACCCTCACAAACTGGATAAGTGCGTTAACGAATTCAATATCTAGCAAAATATCGCAAAAAATGACTTCTAACTTACTAGTCCCGATAAATCGGGATAAGTGCGTTAACGAATTCATTCTCTGCAAAATAACGCAGAAAATGATTTCTAACTTACTAATGAGAAAACAACATTGAATTTACAGTTTGGATGAATCATGGTAATGGTTCAGTACTATTGTAAGGAGCTCACGAGTGAAAACTCTTTTTGCAGCCTGTCTCTTTTTCTGCATGACAGCAATCTCACTGGCGGACGAACAGGGTACAGCGGTATATGACGGGGTGGTGCTGACCGAAGATGTGACCTGGCGTGGTTCAATACTCGTCCGCGGGTTCGTTGTTGTAGCTCCTCACGCGACCTTGCGTATCGATCCGGGAACGGTGGTGCGTTTTGCGGCGTCTGCCGCTCAGCAGCTTCCGAACCTGGTTATTCAAGGTCGTCTCCAAGCAACGGGAACCTCAGAAAAACCTGTTGTGCTGACGTCTGACCGGTCCAGGCCTCAGCGCGCCTCCTGGGGGGGCATCGTCCTCCTCTCGACTGAAAAACGTAATCTGCTCGAGCACTGCCGCATTGAGTACGCTGAGACCGGAATAGATGTCCGGTTTTCCACGGTCACTCTGAAGTCGGTTTCAATTGTGCAGGCCCAGACCGCTCTGCTGTCACATGACGGGATTGTACAGATGACCGGCAGTACTGTTTCGGATTCAGAAACCGGCATTGAGATTTATGACAGTGAATTTGAAGGGAGGGATACGACGATCTCCTCCTGTCAGCGTGGCTGTCTGTTGAGCAGGTCAGCAGTGGTACTTGCATCGTCGAAGATTATGAACAATCAGCTCACCGGACTTGAAACCGATGACTGCCGGATCAAAATTACCGGAGGAGAGTTTTCCGGAAATGTGTACGGGGCCCGCATAAAGGGTGGAGAAGGACAGATTGGCATGTCCCGCTTTCTACAAAACAAGCAGACAGCCCTGCATCTTCTCGGTTCACGTATTAAAATTCAACGCTGTCTGTTTGCCGAGAACCTTCAGGATGCGCTTCGTACTGAAGATGGTCGGGCGCTTCTTTTGAATAATGCCTTCAGCTTAAATGGTGGGTTTAATCTGTACAACGCCGGGAGTGAAGTTGTCGGTGCCCGGCAAAACTGGTGGGGTGCTGCAGATCAGTCGCTGATCAGTCAAAAGATTCATGATGCCACTCGTAATAAGGATACCGGTGCTGTCCATATCTTTCCGTGGTTGAACGAGAAGCCGCAGTTGATGCCATAACCCTGATAAACAGGATATGTGCGCTAATTAAATCATTCTCTGCAAAATACCGCAGAAAATAATTTCTGACGTACTAAAGGAACATTCAGTGTATCTCGATAATGCTGCTACTTCATACCCCAAGCCGGAGAAAGTGTATGAAGCCGTGATTCATGCAATGCGTGATGTAGGCGCTTCTCCCGGTCGAGGGGGATATCGCCGATCTCTGGAGGCCGGGCGCATTCTTTTTCAGGCACGTGAAGCAGCGGCCAGTTTTTTTTCGATTTCCGATTCGGCGCGGATCATCTTTACGCTTAATGCTACCGGAGCGCTTAATCTGGCTCTGCAGGGCACCCTGGTCGCCGGCGACCATGTCGTTACCACATCCATGGAACATAACTCTCTGCTCAGGCCGCTGTATGCGCTTCGAAACAAGGGTGTCGAACTGTCGATCGTGCCGGCCGGGCCTGACGGAGTGGTCTCTGTTGAAGATATTCGCCGCGCCGTGCGGGTGAATACGCGAATGATCGCTGTCAGCCATGTTTCGAATGTCTGCGGTGCCATTCAGCCGATAAGGCAGTTGGCGGAACTCTGCCGCGAAGCCGGAGCACTATTTTTGGTTGATGCGGCTCAGTCAGCCGGGTATCTGCCGATTGACGTTGAACGTTTTGCTATCGATCTGTTGGCAGTTCCCGGCCATAAGGGGTTGCTCGGGCCGGGCGGAACGGGGCTACTGTATGTGGCGCCTCACGTACCGCTCAAACCGGTTATTCAGGGTGGAACCGGAAGTCATTCAACTGCTGAAGAACAACCGCTCGTCATGCCGGACAGTTTTGAGGCCGGTACTCATAATCTCCCCGGAATCGCCGGATTGCAGGCCGGAATAGAGTTTTTACGTGAACGGGGACTTTCATCGGTCTTTCAGCATGAGCATAAGCTGCTTAATCAGGCGGATCGTGCACTGAGAGATATTCCTGGGGTAACTATCTACGGCCCGGAAGATTCGTCCGCCCGTTGCTCGGTACTCTCTTTTACCGCTTCCGGTGTTGATTCGGCGCTGCTGGCTGCAGAGCTAGATCATGGTTTTGATATCGCTGTTCGGGCCGGGCTTCATTGTGCCCCCCTGGCCCACCGTACGCTGGGAACGCTGCCGGGCGGCACGGTGCGTGTGAGCCCCGGCTGGTCCACGACAAGTGAAGAGATTGCTTTCTTTTCTGATGCCGTTGTACAATGCATCGGGAAAATCCGAACATCAGCATGAATGCATGATTAAGTGCGTTAACGAAATATTTTCTGCAAAAAAACGCAGAAATATTTCCAACTTACTAGCCCCGATAAATCGGGATAAGTGCGTTAACGAAATATTTTCTGCAAAAACGCAGAAAAATTTCTAACTTACTAAAAGGAGTTCTGACATGAAATCATTGTCAGCATTGTTTCTGGTTCTGTGTATATCCGCGGCCTGCTCGCTCCCTCCTGAAAAGCCGTTTACCAAAGATCAACTCTACAA
>VFJM01000237.1 GCA_009886055.1 Geobacter sp.
AAATCAGATACGATCGGGCTTCGGCCCCTCGTTCCACGGAGGTCCCAAAACAGCGTCGGAATGGCAGGTTTCCTGGCTTCAGGGTCATCTTACTGGCCGCGCCTTCCCGAAAAGTTCCAGTGGCATAGTGCGGCGTTCATCACCTGTTACAGTTGCGGGTCAGCGAAGGATTTTCACCCTCTTCCCTTTTAACCGTGCCTGCGGGGCACGGCACCAAATCCGGTTTGTACAACAATTATAGTGTGGTTTGTAGCAGACAGGGGCGTTGAAAGTCAAGACGTTATCAGTAGCCCGGCACCACACGGTTCATGTCAGTAATGCGGCGGTGGTTCTTCCTGATCAGAATCGCGTGAGACAGATGGTGACATGACCATAAACTGCTCCTTCAGCGTCGCAAAATCCCGCCGCAGCTGTTCCAGTATCAGCTCCTGCCGGCAGACAATTTCATTCAGCTCCTGAATGGTCACTTCCTGCTGCATGTAGTGCATCTCCAGTTCGATGATCCGTTGTTCCATACTCTTGTATCTCCTTTCCGTATAGTAATTGCTTGTAACGGAATCCCGATGTTCATCCATTACAACATGGAATGAGCACTATTTCCGTTTTTTTTTGAAATCAGACAAAATGATGGTATCATTTTTCATATTAACATAGTCGAACTTATGCAGGAAACTTTTCGGGGTGCTACCAATAAAAATAAGGGTTCACTCCTGGGAGGAACCTTATGAGCGACAGAAGCAGGACAAAACGCCAGCTTATGGTCGAGATCTCCTCGCTCCGCTCGCGAATAGCTCAACTCGAAGATGCAAAGGATACATCCCTCCGCGACGCCGGCAAACCAGAGCAGGCATCCTCACTTGATACCTTGACCGGTCTGCCTAACCGGGCCGTTTTTTTTCACAACCTCACTATGGCCGTATCAACTGCCCGCCAGGACAAGACGCAATTGGCAGTCCTGTTTATCTGCCTTGACCGGTTCAAACTAATCAATGACACTCTGGGACATGACGTCGGTAATAAGTTGCTGAAAATGGTAGCTTCCCGGCTCACTCGATGTATGCGCCAAAACGATCTCCTTTGCCGGCCTGGACGGGATGAGTTCATGCTGCTATCGAGAATAGCCGACAAGGAAAGCGCGATACTGGTAACGGAGAGAATTTTCGAGGCCCTGGCCACCCACTTTGTTCTTGATTGCCATGAACTTGTTATCAGCGCCAGTCTGGGGATATGCATGTATCCTGATGGTGGCGACAGCGCCGATTCTCTACTCAGGAATGCATACTCTGCCATGAAGCAGGCCAAGGTTTCCGGGACCAATCAATGCCGTTTTTTCTCCCCGCACCTGAATGCCCACGAGTTCAGTCGCCTGCTCATGGAAAATGAACTTCGGCATGCCGTGAACCGGCTTGATTTTTCTCTCCGCTTTCAACCCCAGATAGAACTCAGAAACAGGAAGATCATTGGTATGGAAGCGCTGATCAGATGGGAACATTCTGAGTTGGGATTTGTCTCACCGGATGTTTTTATTCCTCTGGCCGAGCAGAGCGGCCTGATCGAAACGATTGGTGAATGGGTGCTCAGGGCTGCCTGCGAGCAGCATATGCTTTGTCAAAGGTGTGGATGTGCGCCGCCCAGAACGGCGGTCAACCTTTCTCCCATACAACTGCACGGGGAGGGACTCGTTTCCGGCATTTCAACGATACTTGATGAGACCGGTCTGGACCCGCATTTCCTTGAGGTTGAAATAACAGAGGGGGCTCTCCTTAAAGACTATCAGACAGCTGTTACCACGCTCGACGCCCTTCACAGCATGGGAGTTCAGATCGCTATTGACGACTTCGGAACCGGCTACTCCTCCCTCGCATATCTGAGCCGGTTTCCCGTCAGCAAGCTTAAAATAGACAAATCATTTGTATCCGCTGTTACAACCGATCAAAGGAGCGCTGCCATCTCCCGGGCAATTGTCACACTTGCCCACAATCTCGGTATGAGGGTAATT
>VFJM01000415.1 GCA_009886055.1 Geobacter sp.
AACCGCACCCGGCATTGATGTTTGTGCCGTTTGGCTTGACCCCGTACGGGATCACTTCCGCCCCCAGCTCTTCAAATACAGCCGGAGCAACCTTGTAGGCCGCACCATTGGCGCAATCGAGAACTATCTTCAGCCCGGAAAGGTCCATCTCCTGAGGAAAGGTATTCTTGAGATAGACGATATAGCGCCCCGCCGCATCTTCAATGCGGTACGCCTTGCCGACTTCGGTTGCGGTCGGCCGGAGGGCGTCGATCTTTTTTGATTCGATAAGATTTTCAATCTTCAGTTCCAGATCGTCAGGCAGCTTGAAACCGTCGGCCGAGAAGAACTTTATGCCGTTGTCCTGAAAGGCGTTGTGCGAAGCGGAGATGACGACCCCGGCATCAGCGCGCATCGATGTCGTAATGTTGGCGATACCGGGGGTCGGCAGCGGTCCGACCTGCAGAACATCGACCCCCATCGAACAGATACCCGCTACAAGCGCATTTTCCAGCATATACCCGGAGAGGCGGGTGTCTTTTCCGATCACGATCCGGTGGCGGCGTTTTCTCCCCCCCTTGAAGATATAGGCTGCGGCTCGTCCCAGCTGCATCGCCATTTCGGTAGTCATGGGATACACGTTGGCAACGCCGCGGACACCGTCAGTTCCGAATAGTTTTTTCATTGTCGCGGTACCTCCTCAATATATAATCAGTGTTCAGGGGTGGCTGTCACCCTCGGTGCGCGCCGCCCTTCGATCGCTTTGCGGGAAAGACGACGGATCTCGGCCGGATCGGCATCGTAGGTGATCTTCCCCTCATGAACGATTGATATCTTTCCGGTCTCCTCAGAGACGACCAAAACCAGAACATCGGTCTGTTCGGATATTCCAAGTGCTGCCCGGTGCCTGGTGCCAAAGCTTTTCGCGATGTCCGGATTCTGGGAAAGCGGAAGAATGCAGCCGGCCGACGTGATCTTTTCCCTTTGGATAATAACCGCTCCGTCATGAATCGGTGAATAGGGGAGAAAAATTGAGTTGAGCAGTTCACTGGTCACCTTGGCGTCAATCTCGGTTCCGACCTGGACCAGATGATCGATCGACATCTGGCGGATGATGACGATCAGGGCTCCAATCCTTCGTTCGGCCAGCTCGTGAAGCCCTTTTGACAGTTCATCGACAGTCGTCGTCACGTCGAGATTTTCACTTTCTCCCGACTTGTGGCGTTTCCAGAATGAAAAAAGGGCGCGTTTTATATCACTCTGGAAGATGATTGCCAGAATGACCGGCGCAGAGGCAAGGAGCAGATGGAAAAAGGAGGCGGTTGCGGTGAGGCCAAGTTGTCTTGAGCCGAACTCTGCGGCAATAAGGACGGTCAGAATTGCAAGAATGCGAAGGGCGGCCTCTTTTCTGAGGATCAGCGTGCAGCCGTACACCAGACCGGCAACAAGAATCTTGTCGATGAGGCCAGGCAGGGTGACGCTGTCAAAAACTGGAGCCATACTTCCCCTTTAAAACGGGCCTTCATCGGCATTCAACCGTGCAGTACGGCATGTGCCATATCGGCAACGTCACGCATTGCCCGGACATCATGCACACGCAGGATTGATGCGCCATGAGACACGGAGAGGGCAACCGTTGCGGCAGTGCCGAAAAGGCGGTCATCCGTATCCTTCCGCCCCAGAACCGTGCCGATGAATGACTTTCGCGACGGCCCGACAAGAATCGGAAGGCCGAAACCGGAAAATTCAGCCAGCCGCCGTATCACTTCCATGTTTCCGGCGGCGCCCTTGCCGAAACCGATACCGGGATCGACTGCAATACAGTCATCGGAAACGCCCGCTTCACGGGCGATTGCAAGCGAAGAGCGCAGCCCTGTGACAATATCCGCCATCAGATCATGGTAGGCCGTATCCTGCTGCATGCTCTCCGGTTTGCCCCTGGTATGCATCAGCACGACACCAGCTCCGCTTGCAGCGGCCACTGCAGCCATCTGCGCATCAAAAGTGAATCCGCTGATGTCGTTGATTATTTCCGCGCCGGCCGTCAGGGCAGCGCTCGCGACATCGCTTTTCCAGGTGTCAACAGAGATAGCACATCCAAGTGTGCCGGAAAGGCGCTCGATAACCGGCATGATGCGATCCAGCTCCTCGCCTGACGATACCGGCGCCGCGCCGGGCCGGGTGCTTTCGCCGCCGATGTCGATGATATCGGCGCCATCCGCTTCCATCTGCAGGGCGATTTCAGCGGCCCGGTCCGGGCTGCTGAAGCGCCCTCCGTCAGAAAATGAGTCCGGCGTGACGTTGAGGATTCCCATGATCAGCGGGCGTTGAAGTGATAATGTGCGTCGTGAAGTGTGCCAGGAAGCCGGCACCACGTCGACTCGTGCCAGCAGCGATTCCAGTTCCCCCCCCAACTCCGGCAAAGCGAACGGTTGTGCCTTTAATTTCCGGCAAAGCCGGGCAAGCTGTTTGGCCGTGCCGATCAAAACACAGTCGGTACTGACTATGCTGCAAGCCACCGTACCCCTGGCAACGGCAGCATCTCCCCCCAGTGACAGCATCTCCTGTTTAAGGATATTTGCCTGTCGGCACTCCACCCCGGAGAGTCCTATACAGAGCGTCCGCATCTTGGGGACCATTTCCGAGATGCCGACGCTGTCAACCTTGATCCGCTGCAATTCACGTGCAGCTTGCCCGGGAGTCGGCAGCACCATCAATCGGGGTGCAAAGCGGGCCATGTCTACGCTTCTACATCGGTGTGTACTGCTGCCGGTTCAACCGGCAGCGGTCGGACCGGTTCCGGAGTGACCAATGTTCCCGTTGCGATAATTTCATCAACCTGGTCGCCGGTCAGGTTTTCCTTCTCAATCAGGCATTCGGAAAGGTTATGGAGCTTCTGGATGTTGTCACGCAGCAGCCCTACAGCACGCTCATATGACTCATCGACGATGCGCTTGATCTCATCATCAATATGCTCGGCGGTCTTTTCGCTGAAGTTCTTATGCATAGCCATTTCGCGCCCGAGAAAGATCGACTCATCCTTCTTGCCGAAAGAAAGAGGCCCCATCTTGTCGCTCATGCCCCATTCACAGACCATCTTGCGGGCCATCTCGGTGGCGCGCTCGATGTCGTTGCCGGCGCCGGTGGTAAAGGTATTGAAGATCAGATCTTCGGCTGCCCTCCCCCCCATCAGAACGGTAATGCGTGCCAGCAGTGATTCGCGTGAATAGCTGTGCTTGTCTTCGATCGGGAGCTGCATCGTAACGCCCAGAGCCTGCCCGCGGGGAATAATGGAAACTTTATGAATCGGGTCGGTGCCGGGGACCAGCTTTGCCACCAGCGTGTGGCCGGCTTCGTGGTAGGAAGTACTCTTCTTCTCTTCATCGGAGATAACCATACTGCGTCGTTCAACGCCCATCAAAACTTTATCCTTGGCGCTGTCGAAATCACTCGGCTCAGCGACAGTTTTATTCAGACGGGCAGCCAGCAGGGCCGCTTCATTAACCAGATTGGCCAGATCGGCGCCGGAAAAGCCGGGGGTGCCGCGGGCGATAAGCGCCAGATCGACTTCAGGAGAGAGCGGCACTTTTTTGGAGTGAACCTTGAGTATCATTTCGCGCCCCTTGACATCAGGGCGCGGCACAACGACCTGACGGTCAAAACGGCCCGGGCGGAGGAGAGCCGGATCAAGAACATCGGGGCGGTTGGTGGCGGCGATCAGGATCACCCCTTCATTCGACTCAAAACCATCCATTTCCACCAGCAGCTGGTTGAGGGTCTGTTCGCGTTCGTCGTGCCCTCCCCCCATGCCGGCGCCGCGGTGGCGACCGACCGCATCGATTTCATCAATGAAGATAATGCATGGCGCGCTCTTTTTCCCCTGCAGAAACAGGTCGCGCACCCGGCTGGCGCCGACTCCGACAAACATCTCTACAAAGTCAGATCCGGAAATAGAAAAGAACGGAACACCCGCTTCACCGGCAACGGCGCGGGCTAAAAGAGTTTTTCCGGTTCCCGGAGGTCCCACCAGCAGCACCCCTTTGGGAATTTTTCCACCGAGCGCGGTAAACTTCTTCGGCTCTTTCAGAAAGGCGATGATCTCTTCCAGCTCTTCCTTGGCTTCTTCAATGCCGGCGACATCTTCAAAAGTGATCTTCACCTGTGACTCGGTCAGCAGTTTGGCGCGGCTCTTGCCGAACGACATAGCTTTGCCTCCCCCCATCTGCATCTGACGCATGAAGAAAATCCAGACGCCAACCAGCAGAATCAGCGGGAACCAGGAGATAAAAATCGAAAACCAGGAAAACTTCTCCTCTTCCGGTTTGGCATTGATCGCTACCTTTTTCTCCAGCAGTTTCTTGGTCAAGTCTGCATCGGAATACGGTTTATAGGTGTGAAAATCCTTGCCGTCCTTCCCTTCAAACTTGCCGGTAATATCGTTGCCCTGAATAACGACAGCGGTTATTTTTCCCGCTTCGACCTGGGTCATGAAGTCGCTGAAGTTAAGCTTTTCGGCGGTCGGCCGCGGCTTGTTGAACATGTTGAAGAGCAGGATCATCATCAAGCTGATGACCAGCCAGAGTGAGAGATTCTTGTAAAACTGGTTCAAAGTAAACCCCCGTGTGAATGTACGTGTCTGTGGCGTTGAAAATTTTGTAAAACTAGCATATTGGGGGGATGTTGACAAGCTGAATTGCGGATTAATGCCTTACGGAAGGATAGTTTTACAACTGTCAT
>VFJM01000246.1 GCA_009886055.1 Geobacter sp.
GTTTTCCACGACTGGCCATAGGAATGACTTTTTGCCAGATCGGCAAGCACGGCATCGGCTTCTTTAACCCATCTCATTTCCCGCAGCTGGTAGACGACACTCGGATACAAGGCCAGGTGGAGGTCGCGAATCTTCGCCCAGGAGAGTGCATTCATCCTGAAGGAGTCGATTTTCCCGGCACTGTGGCAGCGGACACAGGTCACAAACATCTTCTCCTGGGTGACCCCGACCGGGCTTTCCATGGTCTGCGGGTTGTTCTGCAGGTTGAGGTAGGAAACCTTGTCCAGTTCGGCAGGAGAAAGAATCTGTGACGAACAGAGTTCCTTCAGAAGAACATCCATTTCCTTCATCGTCAGATCCATGCCGTAAAGCCGGGACATGCGATCAATTATCACCGTCCACTCCTCCGGCGTTGTTCGAATCTCTTCAATTCGCGCAATTTTTCCATTGGCCGGTTCATGGCAGACGGTACATTTTTTCCAGACCAGCGACTCCTTGGAGAAAGCCATTGCCTCCGGAATAGCTGCTGCGGTCAAAAAAAGTAACACTAGTGACAGATATAATGTTTTCAGCATCGATTTTCTCCTGTTATGAGTGTGATATCTGCTTCTGTGGGCTCCGTTACCGCATCTCTGGCTTGTACGTTTTTGAGCAGGAAGTGGGAGAGCGCAGGGATCAGCACGAGCGCCCCGATCATGTTCCAGACAAACATGAAGGTCAGGAGGATACCCATATCTGCCTGGAACTTGATTGGTGAAAACGCCCAGGTGATGACACCTGCTGCCAGCGTGATACCGACCAGCCCGACAACCTTGCCGGTGAACTGGACCGCCCGTTTGTAAGCTTCGCGGAGGGGGAGTCCGTTCCGCTGCTGCTGCAGTTGTACGCTCAGCAGGTAGAGCGCGTAATCGACGCCGATGCCGACACCCAGAGCGATGACCGGGAGCGTTGCCACCTTCACGCCTATGCCGAGGATAACCATGAGCGCCTCACAGAGTATCGACGTGACGATGAGCGGCAGGACCGCCACCACCACGGCGCGCCAGCTGCGGAATGTAATGAAGCAGAGCAGGATGACGGCGGAGTAGACGTACAGGAGCATGGTGCGGTTCGACTCTCTGACGACGATGTTGGTGGCGGCCTCGATCCCCGCGTTTCCTGCCGCCAGCATGAACTGCCGTTCCGGAGTGCTGTGCTTTTCAGAGAAATCGGACGCCGCCTTGACCACCCGCTCCAGGGTCTCGGCCTTGTGGTCGGAGAGATAGGCGATAATCGGCATTACGGTGCCATCGGTATTGAACAGGTCGGGGTTGTTGACCATCGACTGATGACCGCCATAGTTCAGCACCTCCTGGTTGCGGGAGAGGGCCAGCCATTTGGGACTCCCCTCATAGGAGCCGGCGGTGATCTGGCGCACCGAGTCGACCAGGGAGACGGTCGTCTGCACGCCGGGGACCTGCTGCAGCGTCCAGGCGAGGCGGTCTGCCTCGATAAGGGTCTCGTACTTCTGGCTTCCATCGGGAGGTGTTTTTAAAATTACCGCAAACTGATCGCTGGAAAGGGCATAATTGGCGGTGATATAGGCGTTGTCCTGGTTGTAGCGGGAATTTGGCCTGAGTTCGGGAGCCCCGGGGTCCAGGTCGCCGATTTTCAGATTAAGACTTATCACAAAACCGATCACGGCCAGGATTCCTGCGATCGAAATCGCCCCGATCGCCCAGCGCCGCTCGGTAAAGCGGTCGAGGAATCCCCAGAACGCGCCGAATCCCTTCCCTTTGCTCTCCTCGGTTTCTTCCTGCAGGCTCCTCTTGGCGGAGGTAAGGCTTACGCCGACAAAGGAGAGAAGCACCGGCAACAGCAGCAGATTGGTAAAAATGAGAATCGCGACGCCGATGCTGGCTGTCAGCGCCAAATCCTTGATCACCGGGATGTCGATGAACATCAGTACGGCAAACCCGACCGCATCGGCTAACAGAGCCGTCATGCCGGCCAGGAACAGGCGGCGGAACGTGTAACGGGCGGCGACAAGCCGATGGGTGCCGCGCCCCACATCCTGCATGAGGCCATTCATCTTCTGCACGCCGTGGGACACGCCGATTGCAAAGACCAGGAACGGCACCAGAATGGAGTAGGGATCAAGCTCGAACCCGAGCGTGGCGACAAGCCCGAGTTGCCAGATTACCGCCACAACCGAACAGGCGATCACCAGCAGGGTGCTCCGTATGCAGCGGGTGTAGATAAAGATGATGACCGCTGCGATCAGAGCTGCGATGAGGAAATAGGTCATGACCTGCATAAGGCCGTCAATCAGGTCCCCGGCAAGCTTTGCAAAGCCGACGATATGAATTTTGACCTTGCCGCTCTGCTTCCCGTCGACCCCTGCGGGAGTGCTGTATTTTGCCCTGATTTCCTCCAGCTTCTTGGACAGCGTACTGTAATCGAGGGGTTTCCCTGTTACGGGGTCGATATCAAGAAGAGGACAAAAGACGACCGACGATTTGAAGTTATCCGCCACCAGATCCCCGACCACCCCGGAACGGCCGATGTTCTGCTTGAGCAGATCGATGCTTTTTTGCGAGCCATCGTAGGTATCGGGCATGACGGACCCGCCTTTGAACCCTTCCTCGGTGACCTCATCCCAGCGGACTGCGGGCATCCAGATCGATTTCATCCAGGGGCGGTCGATGCCGGGGGTGAGAAAGAGGGCGTCGTTTACCTGTTTCAAGGCTTCAAGGTATTCGGAATCGAAGATGTCTCCCGTGGTATTTTCCACCACAATCCTGATCGAATTGCCGAGTCCCCGCAGCTCGCCCTTGTTCTGGAGGTAGTTTTTAATGAAGGGCTGGCTCTGCGGAATCATCTTTTCAAAACTCGCGTTGAACACGATTTTTGTCGTTTGATAGGCCAGAATCAGCGTCACGAGCGTGCAGACAACCACCATTGCCATGCGGTGGTTGAATACCAGGCGCTCCAGCATGTTGCCGGAGGTCTGGTCGAAGTCCTTCAACTCTTTTATCACCGGCATATCTTCTAGTTTTTCAATTCCAACGGCCATTGCGATTTCTCCGTAACAGTAATTTACTTTAGTAAGTCAGAATTTATTTTCTGCGGTTTTTGCAGAGCATAAATTCGTTAACGCACTATCTCCCGCTCGTCGGGGCAAGGGACTGTATCTGTACGCCGCGAAGGCCGGCGATCAGCAGGGTATCCTTGTTGATGGCGGCAACTGAGGTGGCGACGATCGGCTTGTCCATCTTGACCGGTTTGAAGCTGACTCCATCGTCGCTGCTTACGAGTACATCTCCACCCTGGCTGACCAGCACAATTTTTCCATCCTCAGTCAAAGTGCCCCCGGTAAGTCCGGCCTGGACCCCTGTTTCCACCTTCTTCCAGGCGCCGCCGCCGTTACTGCTCCGGAACACATTGCCGCGCAGTCCGAAGGCAACCACAGAACCGGGCTTGCCCGTTATCCCGAAAAATGAACCGTTATACGGCGTTTTCTGGGCCGCGAAGCGCCCCGTTTTCCGATCGAGCTTCAGCACCAGCCCCTGTTCCCCGCTGATGAACAGATCCTGGCCGACCGGCCGGATCGAGTACAGGTGGAAGCGCTTGCTGTTATCGGTCCGGTCGAACAACGGCTCCCAGGTCTTGCCGCCGTCAGTCGTGCGGAAGATGAGATTGAATGCGCCGACAATGAATCCGGTGGTTTCGTTTTCGAACCAGACATCAAGAAAGGGTTTGTCCGGTCCCTGTTCGGTGAAACTCTTGAGGTCCGCCATCAGGGTGGCTTCAGAGCCTTGGGGTGTTTGCTTGGGTGGCGCCATTCTATCATGGCAGCTTGAGCAGTTTTTCCACCCCTTGTGGTAACTGGCCATGACCTGTGCTGCGGCGCGGCCATCGAACTGCTTGACCCACGAAGTGCCGCCGTTGGCGCTGTGAAGTACCACCCCATCATGACCCACGGCCCACCCTTTCTGGGGTGACGGGAAAGAGACCGCTACCAGGTCGGAACTGACCGGTACGTTTGCCTGAGTCCATTTTTTCCCCTGGTCGTCCGAGTACAGGATATGGCCGCGTTGGCCGACACAGATCAGACGTGTGCCGGCCACTGCGACTCCGTTCAGCAGGTTTTTTATGGCGAGCGGGCTTTCCAGCGCCGGCGTATCGAGGACATCCTGGAACACAGGTGAAGCGGCGATACAGGGGAATGCAAGCAAGGCTATAGTGAAGACTATTTTAACTATTCGACGGGTCATATCTTCTCCTGGGTATCGAGGCGAATGCCCCGAATGATACAAACAGGGAGATGTCCCCCGGCAGGCTCTGCTTGCCGGGGGACATCTTTCAACAAAGAACAAATCAGCGGACGCCGCTTCCCGCCAGTGAGTCAGGACCCCACTCTCTGTCCGGACGAATCGGTTTGTAGACTACGCCGCCGGTTTCTGCCACATTGACGTCCAGGGTATAGACGTTGGAGTTGAAATCGTAGAAACCGTGGGTAAATGAGTACGGGGTCAGTACGTCGTAATTCTGCACCATGTACATGAAGGCGCTCCGGTACAACTGGCCGCGTGCATCGTACTCGTCGCTGGCGAGCGCAGTCCAGCTGTCCTCATCCAGATAGAAGACGCGCTTGCTATAAATATGGCGTTTGCCGGGTTTGAGGGTCGCTTCCACTACCCAGACCCGATGCAGTTCCCAGCGGACAGAATCAGGATTGATATGTTTCGGCGTCAGCAACTGCTCGACCTTGGAGCCGTAGACCAGTTTGTAGTTGTTGTAGGGGACGTACATCTCTTTCTTGCCGATCAGTTTGAAGTTGAATCTATCCATCGAACCGAGGAAGAGGCACCATTCATCATAGGCCGTAGCGCCGTTAAGCTGGGTGTTCGGCGTATCATAGTTGATGTCCGGGGCCAGTTTCGTCCGCCTCTGGCCGGGAAGGTACTGCCAGGCTCGCCGCCCTTTTCCGTACATGTCGAGCGGGTCGAGGACCAGAAGCATCTCGCCGACGTTGCGAGGAGGACCGGTTGCAACGTCTTTAAGCCGCCAGAACAGTTCGGAGCTTGTTCGTTTGGGATCCCAGTAGGGCCAGTCGAGCAGTTCGTCAAGCTGATAGGTCATGGTCGCGCGACCGGAGGCGTTGACAACCCATGAACGGGGATTATGCTGAAGTGAAACACCATTGAAGCGGACGATATGGTTCCACATCGCCTCAAAACCGTCCTTCGGGATCGGGAA
>VFJM01000308.1 GCA_009886055.1 Geobacter sp.
ATGCCGGCCAGATATTTGGGAACGTCCCGTTACCATACCTCACCACGAGAGTGCACACCGAAAGGTTGCACTCTTTTTAATTGTAGCCGATGAAAATTCCTAAAACAGCAGACATAGCCGGAATTATTAACAAAATAGCTCCAGTAGCTCTGGCGGAAGCGTGGGACAACCCCGGACTTCAGATCGGCGACCCCGCTGCCGAAGTGAAGCGCGTCATGGTTGCCCTTGATCCGACACCTGATGTAATCGATTCTGCTATCAAAGCTTCCTGCCAACTGCTCGTCACTCACCATCCCCTGATATTCAAACCACTCAAATCCATTTCAACGGCAACCGTGCAGGGCACCCTCATACAAAAGGCAATTAAGGGGGGGCTGTCGATACTCTCACTGCACACCAACTATGATATTGCCCGCGGTGGACTGAATGACCTGCTGGCGGATAAAATAGGGCTTTCAAACTGTGTCCCGCTCAAGGTTACAACGACCTGTGAGCTGGTCAAGCTGGTTGTGTTCGTTCCGGTTGACCACGTTGAGCAGCTCCGCTCTGCACTGTTCCCCTTCGCCGCGACACAGGGAAATTATCGTGACTGCTCATTTGCCGCCGGCGGTGTCGGGACGTTCACCCCGCTCGAGGGTGCGGAGCCGTTTAGCGGAACGGTAGGGGTATTGGCGAAGGCGCTTGAAGAGCGGCTTGAGCTGCTGATACTGCGCAGAGAGCTGCCGCGGGCAGTGAAGGCGCTGCTGGCGGCGCACCCCTACGAGGTGCCGGCTTTTGATCTCTACCCCCTTCTGAATGAGGGGGAAAAGCTGGGGCTCGGACGGATCGGGCGCTTGCCGGAACCCCTGACGCTGGGTGAGTATGCCGGTCAGCTCAGAAGAGTTCTTTCAGCACCGGCGCTGCGCTATGTGGGCGACCCATCTGCAAAAATTTCAAAGGTGGCGCTCTGCAGCGGCAGCGGCGCATCGTTGCTGCACGATGCGGCCCGATCAGGCGCAGACCTGCTGGTGACCGGCGACATAAAATATCATGAAGCGCGTGATGCCGAAGATCTTGGCCTGGCCTTGATTGATGCCGGCCATTTCCCTACGGAAATAATCATGGTGCAGGAGATAACGGAACGACTCGGCCGGGCGCTTGTCGCGGCAGGATATACGGATTGTCAGGTAAAGGCGTGCCGAACGGAAACGGATCCGTTTCGAATTTAATCGGGAAGATTAAAACTAATCTGTAGTAAAGGGGTATCAATTTGAAAAAGAAACTGGACATGCTGGAAGAATTGCAGGAGGTCGATCAGCGGATCGATACTCTTAAGGCCGCTCAGGACGGGTTGAAGGCCGAATTGAGCGGGATTAACCAGGGAGTGGATGCCGCCCGCGAAGAGATTGCCATTCTTGAAGCCGGTCTGGCTCAATGCGAATCTGAAAAAGGAGAGCTGGAAGCAACCCACGCAGCGGAGCTGGAAAACATCGTCAGATCCGAAACAAACATGAAGGAAATCAAGACCAATAAAGAGTTTCAGGCGGTTGGCCGCGAAATTACCGCAGCCCGGAAACAGGTATCTGATATCGAAGAACAGCTTCTGCAGAAGATCAGCCGGATCGAAGAAATTTCCGGTGAGCTTGCGGCAAAAAAGAGTCAATGTGATGAGCTTGCCGAAAACTCTGCTCAGCGGGTCGTAGCAAAGCAGGCAGAAATTGATAAGATTCAGTCGGATATTGATGCGGATGTTGAGCGTCGTGAAAGCGTGACCAAAGGGTTGCCTGCCGGTTTAGTGAAGAAGTTTGCAATTCTCCGCGAACAGCGCCGCGGTCATGCTCTTGCCATTGCCCGGGATGGCTATTGCATGGGGTGCAATATGCAACTGCCGCCACAGCTGTACAACAATCTGTATAAGTATGAAGAGCTGCTGGCCTGCCCTCACTGCCAGCGAATTCTGATCCTCAAGTTGCAGTAGCAGCAAATCAGCACCCGGTTACGGCCCGGCAGAAGGCTCCCGAGGAGCGCTCTGACGGGCCGAAAGTTTGGTTGAAGCAGTCCAGATGGCCGCCGCCGGTTTTCCGGTGGAGGAAAGTCCGGGCTCCATAGGGCGTGACGCTGGATAACGTCCAGCGGGGGTGACCCCAGGGATAAGTGCCACAGAGAGAAGTCCGCCTGCCTCGGCAGGTAAGGGTGAAAGGGTGAGGTAAGAGCTCACCGG
>VFJM01000048.1 GCA_009886055.1 Geobacter sp.
GCCGACGCCGCCGGCTCCGATGATTAGGACTTTGCTCATAGTATCATTCCCCCAGATAGGTATAACCCAGCAGTGTTCTGTCAAGCAGTTCGATAAAGTGACTGCTCTCTTCGATGGAGATCTTTTTAAGTACGACGCTTTTTTCCAGATTATCCCTGACGCGCTTCAGGATCTCCGGCCCTTTGTACTGTACGTATTTCAGCGTTTCCCAGGTGGCGTCGCCGTTGATTACCGTGTCGATCATGTAGCCGGTCTTCTTGTTGAAGGTTATATGGACGGCGTTGGTGTCACCGAAAAGGTTGTGCAGATCCCCCAGAATCTCCTGATATGCGCCGATCAGGAAGAAGCCGATATAATAATCCTCGTCCTTGCGGATCTTGTGCAGCGGCAGATATTTGGCGCGCCCCTGCTCGCCGACGAAGCTGGTGATTTCGCCGTCCGAGTCGCAGGTGATGTCGGCGATCGAGGCCATGACATCCGGCTTGTGGTTGAGCCGCTGCAGAGGCACGATCGGGAAGAGCTGGTCGATCGCCCAGGAGTCGGGGATCGACTGGAACAGGGAAAAATTGGCAAAGTAGGTCTGCCGCATCGAAAGCTGGAAGTTTTGCAGCTCCTCGGGAATCGGCTTGATCTTCTCGACGATGCTGTTGATTTTTTTTATTATTTTCGAGTAGAGCCATTCGGCGATAGCCCGGTCGTTGAGCGTCAGGTACCCCAGATTGAAGAGGCTGACCGCTTCGTTGATCAGCTGCAGCGTGTCGTGGTAGTCCTCTCTCAGGGAGTAGCGGTCGATGCTTTTGTAGATGTCCATCAGCTTTTTGACGGTCGGCGCTACTTTTTCGGATTGGGCCAGGATCTCCTCAAAATCGGGCATCAGATGTTGGGTATTGGTGTTGAGGACATTGGTGACCAGCACCGAGTAGTGGGCGACCGTTGCCCGGCCCGATTCGGAGATGATATTGGGACATTCAACTCCCGCTTCGTCACAGATGTTCTTGATCTGGTAGATGACATCGTTGGCATACTCTTCAATGGTATAGTTGACACTGGAAAAGTAGCTCGATTTGGAGCCGTCGTAATCGACTCCCAATCCTCCGCCGATATCGAGGTATTCAATCCCGACCCCCAGCTTTTTCATCTCCGTGTAGACGCGGGCAACTTCAATCAGTGCGGTCTTGATCTTGTCGATCTTGGTGATCTGGCTGCCGATGTGTGAGTGCAGCAGCTTGACAGATCCCAGCATCCCCTGATCTTCCAGCATCCGGATCGCGGCGATTATTTCCGACATGCGCAGGCCGAACTTGGCGTCTTCACCGCCGGAGGTTGCCCATTTACCGGTTCCCTTGGAGGAGAGTTTGACCCGGATCCCCAGCTTGGGAGTTATGCCGGTTTTCTTGGATATTTCGATGATTTTTTCGAGCTCAAACAGCTTCTCGACTACCAGTGTGATGTCGAAGCCGACTCTTGTTGCATACAGCACCGTTTCGATGTATTCGGCGTCCTTGTACCCATTGCAGATGATCGGTAGGTTGTTGCCGCTGGAGATGGAAATTCCCGCCACCAGTTCCGGTTTTGAGCCGACTTCGAGGCCGATGTTATAGCGTTTTCCATACCCGGCAATGGCTTCCACCACCTGTCGTTGCTGGTTGACCTTGATCGGGTAGAAGGTCTGGTATTTGGCAGGATACGCATTCTCCTGAATGGCGTTTTTAAAGACCCGGTTGATCGAGGCGATGCGCCCCTGCAGCACATCCATGAAGCGGAGCAGGATGGGGGGTTTGATCTTGCGCTTGATCAGATCATCCACTAGCGCCCGCAGGTCGATAGAGTGCTTGGAATTTGACGAGGGGTGAACGCAGATGTTCCCCTTTTTATTGATCGAGAAGAGATCAGCGCCCCAGTTGTCGATATTGTATATCTTGGCAGATTCACCGATGGACCATTTTTCCATGATCTGTTCCCCATGTTCCCGGTTAGTCGCATTCAAATAAACTACTTTATTTATTGCATAGTATGGTCAAAGTCAAATTTTAATTCAAATGCGTCTGAATCCTGGAAACAGGATGAGTGCGTTAACGGAGTAATTCTCTGCAAATAAACGCAGAAAACGACTTCTAACTTACCAGCCCCGATAAATCGGGATAAGTGCGTTTACGAAGCTATTTTCTGCAAATAAACGCAGAAAATGACTTCTAACTTACTAATACTCTATCGGCGGAATGTCTGCCTTGACTTTGCCGGAGGGAATGATTACCTTCGATCTAACCCAGACACTTACGGTACATTACCTCGTTTCAGGTGCCCTTATGCCACGTTATTCAGGCAGGAAACCGTTTGCACAGGAAATATTCAATCGGCATGTCGGTGAGATGCGCAGCCTGCTGCATGCCCTTGAACTTCGGGATTCGTTTGAAGACAGTGAAACCCGGCCGAAGATGGATATGTATGAAACATGCGAGGACATCGTCATCGAGTTTGACCTGCCCGGATTCACTCTGGACGGGATTTCTCTGAAATTGAACGGTTTGACGCTGATCCTCGAAGCCTGTAAACCGAGGGAGCAGAATGAGGGTAAATTCATATGTGTGGAACGGAGCCATGGCCGCTTTCACCATACAGTACATATCCCTGGAAACGTAGATCCCGGTGCGATCCGGGCGGAATATCGCCGGGGGGTGCTGCGGGTGATTTGTCCAAAAAGTTGCGACCGGCTGGTGCCGATAAAGGAGATTTAGATTGATAGAGATAGAAAACGATACCGAACAAGGTTCGGAAGAACTGAAAATTCCAGAGGTGCTGCCGCTGCTGCCGATTCGGGACGTGGTAGTGTACCCGTTTATGATCATACCGCTCTTTGTCGGGCGGGAAATGTCGGTAAAGGCCGTAGACAGTGCTCTGGCAGGTGACCGGATGATCCTGCTGGCTACTCAGCACGATGTTGGTGACGAGGACCCGCCTGCCGATAAAATCTATGAGGTCGGCACGGTTGCCATGATTATGCGGATGCTCAAACTGCCGGATGGTCGCGTCAAGATACTTGTCCAGGGCCTGGCCAAGGCACGCATTACGGAGTATGTTTCCGACAAACCGTTCTACACGGTCCGGGTCGAGCGGCAGCACGATACAGCGGTTGTGGATATATCGCTGGAAACCGAGGCGCTGATACGCACCGTGCGCGAGCAGCTGACCAAGATTATGGAACTTGGGAAGCAGGTCTCGCCCGAGGTGATGGTTATTCTGGAAAATATCCAGGATCCGGGGAGCATGGCTGACCTGGTCTCCAGCAATCTCGGCCTGAAGGTTGCGGATGCCCAGGCCTTGTTGGAAATAAACGATCCGATCGTTCGTTTGACAAAGGTTAATGAGTTTCTGAACCGCGAGGTAGAACTCCTGAGTGTGCAGGCCAAGATTCAGAACGCCGCACGTGAGGAGATGGGTAAAAACCACAAGGAATATTACCTGCGCGAGCAGATGAAAGCGATTCAGAGCGAACTTGGTGATAACGAGGGCAAAGAGGAGCTGGCCGAAATCAGAAAGGCGATCGAGGCGGCCAAAATGCCTGATCCGGTGCAGAAGGAGGCGCTCAAGCAGTTGGGGCGTCTTGAAAATATGCATCCGGATGCCGGGGAAGCCGGAATCGTCAGAACCTATCTCGACTGGATGGTGGAACTCCCCTGGAGCAAGTCTACCCGCGACAGCCTGGATATCGTCCGGGCCAAGAAGATTCTGGATGATGACCATTTCTACCTGGAGAAGATCAAGGAGCGTATCCTCGAATTTCTGGCGGTACGCAAGCTGAAGAAGAAGATGAAGGGGCCGATCCTCTGTTTCGTCGGTCCTCCCGGCGTTGGTAAGACTTCGCTGGGCAAGTCGATAGCCCGCGCCATGAATCGCAAATTCGTACGCATTTCACTGGGAGGGGTGCGTGATGAGGCCGAGATTCGAGGCCATCGGCGCACCTATATCGGCGCTATGCCGGGCCGCATCCTGCAGGGATTGAAGCAGGCAGGCGCCAACAATCCGGTCTTCATGCTGGACGAAATCGACAAGCTGGGGTACGACTACAAGGGGGATCCTTCGTCGGCCCTCCTTGAGGTGCTTGACCCGGAGCAGAACCACTCCTTCTCCGATCATTACATCAACCAGTCTTTTGACCTCTCAAACGTGATGTTTGTGGCGACCGCCAACCAGATGGATCCGATTCCGTCGGCACTGCGCGACCGGATGGAGGTCATCAATCTGGCCGGTTACACCGAAGAGGAGAAACTGGAGATTGCCAAGCGGTATCTGGTCCCGCGCCAGATCAAGGAAAACGGACTTAAACCCAAACACATCAGCTTCGACGATGAATCGATAGTAGAGATTATCTCAAAATATACCCGCGAAGCCGGTCTGCGCAATCTGGAGCGGGAAATCGGCAAGATCTGCCGCAAGGTGGCCCGAAAAGTGGCGGAAGGGAATCCGCGCACCGTCAAGGTGACCGCAAAGGCCCTGCACACCTATCTGGGAGCGCCGAAATATGTACGTGAGGAAGAGCTGGACAAAAACGAGATAGGGGTTGTCAACGCTCTGGCCTGGACACCGGTGGGGGGGGAGATTCTTCATATCGAAGCCAGCTTGATGGCGGGCAAAGCCGCATTGACGCTGACCGGCCAGTTGGGTGACGTGATGAAGGAATCGGTGCAGGCTGCACATTCCTACATCCGTGCTCATGCCGGGGCGCTGAATCTTAAACCGGAAATTTTTCAGGACAATGAAATTCACGTACATGTTCCGGCCGGCGCCATACCGAAGGATGGCCCTTCGGCCGGTGTTGCGATGACCGTGGCGCTGGTATCGATACTCTGTCATATCCCGGTAAAAAAAGATGTTGCGATGACCGGCGAGGTAACGCTGCGCGGCAAAGTGCTCCCAATTGGGGGGCTTAAGGAAAAAATTCTGGCAGCTGTCCGCTCCCGGATGCGGCTGGTAATCATCCCCGAGCAGAACAAAAAGGATCTGGAGGATGTCCCGCCGGAAATCTTGAAAAAGGTCAAAATAATAGCGGTTTCTGAAGTTGAAGACGCTCTCAAACTCGCTTTGGAGAAATATCCGCCACATGCCCCGGCTGCTGATGGAAAAAAACCGGAGAAGTCTCGTTCGAAAACCGCTGCTCCCGTGCGCAAGGTGCGTTCAGGAGAGGGGATGCCTGCCGGGGCGTGATTTACTGACGTGAGTTGTATGGTAAAATAGAATACCTCCGTTATCGGCGCACTGTTGTACCAATAAGTTGTCGCAATGACGGCTGTCATTCTGAGTGAATGCGACGAATCTGCTGTGGCTCTGAAATCAGATCCTTCACTTCGTTCAGGATGACAGGCACGGCGCTTTTAGTGTGGTTTATCAATGCCCGATTGCCTGAGGTGATTCATGTCCGAATCCATCATCTACGCTGCGTCCTGGCTGATCAATCCTGATGCCCCTCCGGTTGCCGGCGGGGCATTGCTCGTTCGCAACGGCAGTATCGTCGACACAGGGCCTCTGAACGCGCTCCTCAGGGAGTATTCCGTGCCGGTCATAGATTTTCCCGGCTGCGTTCTCCTCCCCGGGTTTGTAAACGCCCACACCCACCTCGAGTTAACCCACTTCCCTTCCTGGCGGCTCCGGTCGTCAGTCGATTACAACCCACGCCGTTTTACCGACTGGATCATCCAGTTGATCAAGATTGCGCGTGGTCTGACTGCTGCGGAGTATCCCCCCTCGATTCGGGAGGGGGTGCGGATGTGTCTGGAATCGGGGACGACAGCGATTGGCGAGGTCGTCACCAATCCGGCGATGGCCGGGCTGTACCACCACTCTCCGCTTGCCGGCCGACTCTATTTCGAAGTTCTGGGGCAGGAGCGCGCCCATTTCGAGAGCAAACTAGCTGCTGCAACGGCTGCCGTAGATCAGGACGGCGTGCAGACACTGCTCTCCGGTCTTGCACCTCATTCGCCCTATACGATTGCGCCCGAGCATCTGACTGCAATACGGGACGCTTCAGCATCGCACGCCCTCCCGCTCGCAATCCATCTCTCGGAGTCTCGTTCCGAGGCTGACTTTATCTTTGACGGGACCGGAGAACTGGCTACTGAGTTCTACCCCTTTGTCGGGTGGGAACGTTTTCTGGGGCGTCCGGCCCGATGCAGCTCCACCGATCTGCTCGATCGCCATGGACTGTTGACTCCGACCACCGTGGCGGTTCATTGCGTCCACCTTTCGGTCGCCGACGCCCGCATCATCAAGTCGCGCGGTACGCATATAGCGCTCTGCCCCCGCAGTAATGAGCTTCTCGACGTCGGGCGTGCGCCGGTCTCCCTGTTCAAGAAAATCGGCATTCCTCTTGCGCTCGGCACCGATTCGCTGGCCAGCAATAATTCCCTCTCACTCTGGGATGAATTGCGCTTTGCACTGGAGACCTTTCCGAACGATCTTTCCGAACAGGACGTACTCCGCATGGTTACGACCGGCGGTGCAGCAGCACTTAGTGTCTCTGAAACCTGTGGTTCTCTGGAGGCCGGTAAACGGGCCGATTTTCAGGTGGTCGGGAATTGTGAAGGCGGTGAGGCCGGGGTTTTGGGGCGCGTTATGCGGGAGAGTATTCTGCAGGAAGTGTATGTCGGTGGGGTGCGCTACGCAGGGAATGTTAATCCAAAAAGAGCATTTACCGCAGAGTACGCAGAGGATCGCAGAGGGAAAACGATGAGTTAAAAAAACACCGTTCACCCCCTTTTCAATCGTTTCTCCTCAAAAATCATATCGATCGCCAGCAGAAAAACCCCGACGCAGATCAGAGAATCGGCGACATTAAAGGCCGGCCA
>VFJM01000087.1 GCA_009886055.1 Geobacter sp.
AACTCGTAGATCACCGGTTAGAGCTGGGCATCTACATGTATAAACAAGTATCTACCCATAGATGCATGTATCTACAGATAGATACCTATAATGTATGTACATATAGATGCTTTTTCGGTTTTCCGGTGTTATCCGTTTCATCTGCCTGTATATGCTTTTCCTGTTTCAGCAACAGGGGCCCCTGTAAATATGTACCGTCAATATCACAGTTATTAGATTCCTTAAAGTGAATTAAATTAATGCCGGAGTGGCAGGGTTTCCCTCTTCCAAGGGGGTACCCTTATACTTTTTACTTCTTTGTTGTGCACCTGTTTTGCCATGCTGCAAACTCCTTGGGTCGTAACCGAAACCTGGCAATATTCCCTTCGTGCATACCGTGTAATTCAGCTTCCACCAGATTTATAAAACGCGGTCTATCAACCTCCGGTAAGTGCTCTGCGGCCCAAGCGGCAACTATATCATGGGCTGGTCCTGCGCTCTGGAGAACTACCTCGCGGATGATCTCGGTCAGTAATGTCCGGTATTTCATCCTGAAAGGATCCGGCTCTCCCAACTCTTCCCGTGTACTCAGGTAACGTTTGACGGAACGCTCATATCCCCAGACAAATATATCGCGCAGCAACTCGATGCGGTTCTGCTCATAAACCCCAAGTATTCCCTCGACATATGACTTTTTAGGCACATCTATGAAGGAGAGCGGACAGAGATTATGTTTTATCAACGGTATATTGGCGGCCAGTCGGGCCACCCGTTTGTTGACGTCTTCAAAAGGTTGCAGATAGGAGAGATGCACTAATGCAAAGAAGGATTGCTCGAAAGGATCTTTGATAGCCGCTGCTGTATCGAGAGCAATCTGAAAGTATTCATCCAGGAGTTGAGGAGTGGACAATGGCGAGTAGACTGACCCGCCGATACCGACAGCAATCTGACGGAGACGCCCACAGGCCTCCGGGTTTGGCAGGAGATTGTCCGACAGAATGGCGTGGAGGTTCAAGATAGAATACCAGTTAAAACCAATTTCATCGGCAGATTCGACGAGAAATTCGATAGCCTGCTTGTGGTTCAGGATCATCTGGGTTTCCAGTACATCCTTCCCTTCCGCTGCCTGACCGAAGGAGATCAGGCGCTCTGTTTCCAACAGCGAATAGGTATTGCCTTCCAGATAGCTGGATGCCCATGAGAGGTCAATCAACAGCCTGCCCATGACCTGCCGAGCCATGGTGCCAGCGGGGACATTCTCTTGGTGGGCGCGACCAATCTGGTGCAGATGCTTGCGAGTGGTATCATCCAGATACGGTCCAGTGTTCAGGTAGGACAAAAGAAAATCGCGCCGGTATCCAATTGGCTCACGACGCTGGATTGGTTGACTGACGTAGCTACGAATCTCACGTCCGGCTACCGAAAGAGGAATGACTGATTCTTCAACGTCCTGATCATCAGAGACCGGCGAAGCAAGCGGCCAGTACACGCGACCTTTGAAGGCGCCGGTAGCACGAATACGGTTGCTCTCAATGAGAATGCTCATCCGTCGTAGCAATGATCGCCGGTTCATGACGATTCCGGCCGCCGAGAGAACTGCCTCCAACCCAGTTATGCCAATCCCTTTGTTACAGACTGCTATCTGCTGCTCTATGGTCTCAAAATCTTGCTTATCGATTTGCTTTGGCACAGGATAACCTTTCCGTCACGAAAAGTGTTTTGTGACGGAATAATAACCTATTCGTCACGAAAGTCAATATTTGAGACAATAAAACCTGCCATTAGTTCCCGAGCCATCACTGGTCGCTCAGACCAGTTTTTTGGCAATGCGTGCCACATGAGAACCCTGATAACGGGCACCGGCAAGTTCATTGTCACTCGGCATCCGCTCTCCCTGTCCTCCGGTGATGGTTGAAGCACCGTATGGTGATCCCCCGGTGATTTCTGTTATACCCATTTGTCCGGCAAAGGCATAGGGCAAGCCGACTATCACCATACCGTGGTGCAGCAGTGTGGTATGAAAGCTGAGGATGGTCGACTCCTGTCCGCCATGCTGGGTGGCAGAACTGGCAAAGACGCTGCCGACCTTGCCGACCAGAGCGCCTTTCATCCAGAGCCCCCCGGTTGCATCCAGGAACTGGCGCATCTGGCCGCACATATTGCCGAAACGGGTCGGTGTGCCGAAAATAATGGCATCGGCACTCGCCAGATCATCAACCGTAACAACCGGGATATGAGCCAGGCCCTTCTGGGCGTCCAGCGCGCCCATCATTCCCAACACCTCGTTCGACAGAGTCTCCGGTACGCGCTTAATAGCCACCTCGCATCCTTCTACTTCGCGAACCCCTTCAGCAACGGCTTCTGCCATTTTGTAAATATGGCCATACATACTGTAATACACGATCAATACTTTCATGATGTTCTCCTTTTCATGCTGGTTGTGATGGTCTGAAAATACTACCAGACAATTGCTCTTTATCAAGTTCATCGTAATAGCAAAAAAATGATCCGGCGGTGGAGCGAATGTCTGTATGCCCATTTGCACAATTATTATTGACAGGTGAATAAAATTTCCCTATAGGTAGTCATATGACTACCTATGCTTCACACGCCACCATGGAACTCACTCAACGCCAGCAACAGGTGTTGCAGTTTATCACCTCGTACACAGGTGGTAACGGCTATCCGCCCAGTCAGCGGGAGATTGCCGGTCACCTGAAAGTTTCCGGAACACTGCCGGTCATGAAGCATCTTGGTGCGTTGGAGCGTAAAGGGTACATCAGGCGGGATCATGTGAATCGCGGTATTACCCTGATGACACCGGTCAGTCCATCGGTCTCCCTGCCGATTGTCGGTACCGTCCGTGCCGGTCATCTTGCTCCGGCTGTTGAAGATATTCAGGGGTACTTCTCTGTTGACCCGATGGCCGTTAAGGGGGGCGACTGCTTTTTTCTGCGGGTCAGTGGTGAGTCAATGATCAACGCAGGTATCTTTGATGGAGATCTGGCTCTGGTTCGCCCGCAACCAACCGCTGACAATAAGGATACCGTGGTTGCCATGATTGACGGTGAAGTGACCCTCAAATGGTTTTATCGGGAACATGACCACATTCGCCTGCAACCGGCGAACGCGAATATGGGACCAATTATCATTCGTCCTGAAGATGGTGAGGTCAGCATCGTCGGCAAGGTGATAGGTGTGTATCGCCGGATGTAATCGGCCATGCACGGTTTTCAATATGAAGTTTGTAATCCACAGATCGAAACAGTGATGAACAATAAAAAAAGGAGTGTGAAAAATGGAACCGATTACCCTGTGCGGAGCAGTAATAGTTGCGATTGGCTTGTGGGTGGAGTGTGAATCCATAGTCGTGACGGTTGCAGTAACAATTTCCAAAAGCACTGTCATGACGGCACTGCTGTCATCATCGAAAGAGCAGAGATCCGGCGGGCTTGTATCGCCAAGAGTCTGCCGCAGCTATCGTGCCGGAGGCGGTCTGACCTACCGGGTGGCACGGAGTTGAGGTCGGTTATACCAAGTCGCAATCAAACGATTACGTTGTTGGCTTCGTCGGCAGCTCCTCAACGTACTAAACGTACGCCTCGGTCGCTACTCTTCTCGCCGCCTAGTACTCATTTTGATTGCAACTTGGCATTAAACGTATAGGTTAAAATGGACTTGATTGTCTGCGATTATCGATTTAAACTGAATACCAACTAAAGGCAAGGGGGGGTGACATGATTTGGTGGTGCCTGGCAACAATCATATTTACCTATGTGTATAATTCGATAACGCCGACAGGGAGTATTGCGGCAACGTTACTCTCAGGGTTTGTATTCTATCAGATTATGGTAGCTATACCGTTTTTGTTGATTCTAGGGTTTTACCGACTGGTGCTGAAAGATGGCAGACCCGCAACACAATTTACCCGCGTTGCTCTGATCCCCTCTATCTTTTTGGCCGCACTGTTTTTTTATCTCCTCTGGCCTGCCGCAGCTCCTTAGAAAAATGCCGGGGTAGAGTCCCCCTGTCAACCAGCTATCGTATCGGCCACCCGGTCTCATATCCATCAGGATAGAAATTCTCTTTCGTTCTGTTGTAGTAGCCGAATTGCAGGCGCGGGAACTCTTTTTTCAGGCGCTGCAGCAGTCGGTACATGCCGATTCCTTTCCCCGACACTCCCATTTCCCGGTTGTAGTAGTCCGGATCAATCGACAGATTACGCATCTGGATCATATCGATACCGGTCTCAGCAACAAATTTCACCAGAGCCTCAACCTCTTCCGGAGCATCTGATACGCCGGGAGATACCAGATAGTTGATCGAGGTGAAACGGCCGGCCTGTTTGGCGATATTCACGGAACGGAGTACGTCGCTGAAAAGATAGCCCCGGGGCCGGTAATAGCGGTTATAGGTATCTTCACGCACCGAATTCATCGAAAAGCGGAACGAATCCATTCCCGTATCACAGAGCAGCTGCACCCGTTCGGGTATCGAACCGTTCGAATTGAAGTTGATCGTGCCGCGTGAGGTTCCTTTCTTCATACGCAGGGTTGCCTCGGCGATTGTGTCGGCCTGCAGAATCGGGTCTCCCTCACATCCCTGACCATAAGACACTATCGCCTGTTCGGCCTGTTCCAGGTGGGGGAAGGCGAGCTCGCACAGCTCTTCGGGAGTTGGCACGAAGCCGATCCGGTCGTGATTTGAAGGGCAGCATTCTGACGCCTGCAGGCTGATACAGCCAAGACAGGCCGAATTACAGACCGGTGAGGTCGGCAGCGGTGCTTCCCAGCGGCGATAGAAGAGATTTTTTGCGGCAAAACAGTGATAATCAACGGCGCAGCGCGACAGCTGCTCCAGCAGACGGTTGTCCGGCATCTGTTTCAGCATATCCCTGACCAACGGGTCGAGGGTGCGATCATCGTAATTGACCGGATTCCAGTTGCTGTTGTTGTCGACTTTTGTGGCGGCCACAACGAAGCAGTTACGATCCTCATCCCACCCGACGGCGGTGTATGACCAGAGCGGCAGCAGCCCGGTCTTCTTCGAGTAATCGCAGGCAGGCAGCAGGGTACGCAAATAGCCGGGTGCCATAAAGGCGGAAACGGCCTGGATGCGCTGGTTCCGTTTTCCCTCCCGCAGGGTATCGACCGTGATGAATGATTTTTTGCGGGGGTCCCAGGCGACAGGCGGCATGTTCGGCATCGTGAAAAGCTTGCTGTCTTCGGGAAGCGGGATCAGCTCAATATCCTCCGGCAGGGTCGGCACGGAGCCGCTCATTCCGGCCATGCAGAGATCAGGGTGATCGAAGATATTTCCTTTGTGATCGGCATACAGCATTTTTGGCAGGCGTCGCGCCACGGTGGTACTCCTGGTAAAGTTGGGTTATACCAATTCCAAATCAAAGCGCTCTCTTCGTTGGCTCGTCTTCGGCTCCTCAACGTACTATCTGTACGCCTCGTCGCCTCAATCCTCGCCGCCTTGATTTCATCTTTGATTTGAAATTGGAATTAGTATGGAGAGGAGACAGACTACCGCTATAATTCTTCATGTCAAGCGAGAATGTTTTCCTGTTGCATCATTTCTCAATATACAGAAGAATGCGGAGTCGCAGACAGTGCAATTAACCTGAAAAAAGCAGTAACCGCCGATGAACGCCGATACGCGCCGCCAAAAGTAGGCGCTTCTAAGCGAGAAATCAAAGGCTTGGGTAACATACTGGTTTAACCCAAAAGGTGATTCGTTTTTTTGAAGTAGTTCCTGTTTTTATCGGCGCCCATCCGTTTTTTTTCGGCGGTTAACTGCAGTTTAAAGGATTAATGTAGGGGAATTTTCTATGAGCAGAGCCTCAACGGCGCTACTTGCCATCATGATACTGGTTGCCTCATCTGGTTACGCTGACTCACCTCCCGCAACCATGGAAAGTCTGCAACAGTTCATCGTTGCCCGATATGCCGGAATGACGGCGGTCCATTGGGGCGAACGGGTGCAAGGTGTCCGCACGCGACTGGATACCGACCAGAAGGTTATCGCTCTGACCTTTGATGCATGCGGCAGCGCAAAGGGGAAGGGCGTCGATTCCCGACTGATGGAGTTTTTAATCCGGGAGCAGATTCAAGCTACACTTTTTATCAATGGTCGCTGGATTGATGCCAATCCGGAGCTGTTCAGGCAGCTGGCCGCCAACCCGCTTTTTGAGATCGCTAATCATGGCATGCGCCACAAACCGGCTTCGGTCGCCGGTCGCTCGATCTACGGTATAGACGGGACGAAGGATATTGGCGAGGTGGTGGAAGAGATCGAACTGAACGCCCGCAAGATTGAAGCGATCAGCGGCACAAGACCGAAGCTGTACCGTTCCGGGACCGCCTATTATGACGAGATTGCGGTGCAGATATCACAAGGGCTCAGGCATGAAGTCGCCGGCTACTCGCTGCTGGGGGATGCCGGGGCAACCTGGAGTGCTGCCCAGGTTAAAGCGGCGCTCTTGAAGGCAGTATCGGGTGACATAGCACTGCTCCATATGAATCACCCCGAGGCAGGAACAGGGGAAGGAATTATGGCGGTAGTGCCGGAATTGAAACGTCGCGGGTTCCGTTTTGTCAGGATGTCGGATTTTCCGTTGAAATAAGTCGAATTGCAGTACGCATTTTTCGAGTTACCAACTCTTGATTTGGAGATAGATTCTGTGTCTAATCGTGTGATTCTCATTATTCTGCTTCTCGTCAGTTTTTCGTGTCAGGCATATGCGGATATTCCCGTTCTGCCCGGGATCGACGTTCTTGCAGCACGTAACTTTGACATTCTCAAAGGCAAAAAAGTCGGGTTGATTACAAATCATACCGGTCTGTCCCGTGATGGGCGCAGTACAATAGACATTCTTACTCAGGCTCCGGGTGTCCGGCTTGTGGCCCTCTTTAGCCCGGAACACGGGATCAGAGGCACAGATGATGTGAAACTCTCTTCGGGAATCGACCGTGTAACCGGTCTGCCGATTCACTCCCTTTATGGTGCTTCCTGCCGACCCACGCCGGATATGCTGCGGGGAATCGATATATTGCTGTTCGACATCCAGGATATCGGCACCCGTTTCTATACCTACATCGGTACCCTCTCGCTGGCGATGAAAGCAGCCGGAAACGCAGGAATTCCGTTTGTCGTTCTCGATCGCCCCAATCCAATTGGAGGGCATATCGTCGGCGGTGCAACTCCTGTCACGTTACTGCCGGAGAAAGCCAGCGGCTGCGGTTCAATCACCTCTATCCATCCGATTCCTACCCGCCACGGTATGACTATTGGTGAGTTGGCCCGGCTTTTCAACACCGAATTCGGCATCGGCTGCAAGCTGACTGTCATCCCGATGCAGGGTTGGCGGCGTACTATGTTTCAGGATGCAACCGGCCTGAGCTGGGTTAATCCGTCTCCCAATATGAAGAGTCTGGATGCTGCGATGCTCTATCCGGGATTAGGTGTCCTGGAGACTACCAATATTTCGGTAGGACGCGGTACCGACCGTCCTTTCCAGAAGTACGGAGCTCCGTGGGTGGATGCCGGGGCGGTACTCACCAATCTTGAACGGCGAAAAATACAGGGGCTCAGTTTTGCGCCGTGCAGCTTTATTCCCGGCACACCCGGGCATCCTCATGCGGGGAAGAGGTGCTTCGGTGTCAAAGTTACGGTTACCGACAGGGGTCGGCTCGACCCAATTCTGGCAGGACTGCATCTGGTTCAGGCTTTTTATGAAACTCATCCGGAACGGTTCCTCCCGTACCAAGGATTTGCCACTGAGACGGGGGACAGGGAGGCCTGGGCGCTTCTGACCGGTAAGCGGATGAAGCCGGAGTTGGTGGCAGAGCGCTGGAATACTGATCTGGCTCGTTTCAAGGAGATGAGGGAGCGGTATTTGCTGTACTGATACCTTTGCATGAATGTAGTTGACAGAAAGAACGGCATTGAAAAAACCTCTGGGGTTCAGGTTAGAGTTCTGGACATTTAGAGCAATCTGTTTGCATGGCATCAATCAGTTCCGAAACCAGCCGCCGCTCATTGACATAACCTGCAATCCGCTGTGCAGCTTTTCCAAACGCAGACATATCCCGCCCCAGCAACGTTGCCAGATCGGTTATTCGCTTAACGTATTTAGGCACACCTGCGTAGCGAAGCGGAGACAGGTGCTGCCGGGAGTTATGCTCGCCTTTCTCTTTGTTTGGCGGGTACAGGGGAAAAATCATGAGACACACAATTCCTGTAATTTCGCGGCAAATGGTCAGGGCTGGTATAGATGCTCTCACTTCGCGCGGCCACGTTTTACCTTACGATGAGTCTGCTTTGGAAGAGATTTTAGTTGAGGTTTTCGAGGCAATGGAGGAAGCAAGTCAAAGCCCGCAACATGTGGCCACAGAGAATGAACATACTGGCCGAGTTGCAAAAGGTCGCCTTTGACTGCGCGAAATTTCTTTTTGAGATCGTCGTCACCGCGAAGTTTTTCGCTTCGAGATGGTTTTGTCCCGAAGTCGGAGGGAGCTATCTTCGCTTTGCCATCCTTTATTATGCCAATAGTAGCTGAATGGACTGCATCGTTGCGCGATTCTCCGAGCTTTAGAGCTTTTTCTATAGACCATAGTATCTTTTCGCGCATCCGAGCTGTCAACCGTTCTGAAGCGATGGTGGCAGCTCGCAACATTTGGAGTTGTCCGCTATCACTTGTTGATGTGTGCCAAATAGCGCGACCTATCTGATAGCAGTCGTGAGTGGCGACATGAGAGAATAGTATCTCAAATGCACCATTAGTGTAGTTAGACGCCCATACAACTTCACCAATCACAGTGGCGTAATCGTGAAGTGGTTCTTGTAGCTCCTTTGGAATACGTCGTGTGATGGTAGGTACGGGTATTTTGTGCATACGAGGGAAAACCTCTATTTATTCTTGTCTGTATAACGGGGCCGAGGCGCACCAGCGCGTCAGCGTCTGTGTGCCGCCGAGTGGTTAGGCTTCGCATCATTTCTTTATTTGGGAAAAAATTTCAGAATTTAGACCATCTAAGCTCCCCTCAATTCCGCGATCAAGTTCAAGAACAATGTCAAGCCCACGTGACAAATCGGGATCTAATCGGACAAAAAATCGATTGGCTAAAAAGGGGAGATGCCAGACTTTTGGCGCTGGGCCAATAATGGTCATGATCGTGCCTACCGGCACTTCGCATTGAAACGCTACCTCGGCCTTCTTGTAAGTTTGTATTGATTCCAAATATGCCCGAGCCGTTTCCTTGCTGACTTGCCTATTGTTAAGGCTGTTATAGACACCGTTCAAAAATACGGGCCGGACGATTTTGTATCTACTCCCTGGCTGAGGAACTTCGTTTGCGTAGATTATTCCACAGAATATAGCTCCAAGCGCGGCAACCAAGGTAAACGCTACGCTTGCTCGTACTATTTTCACCTTCATGCAAGAGAATGTGATGTCCAATATTTTTTCCTCTGCCTAACGTGGGAGAGTGCAGCGGCGGAGCGGAGCGGAGGCCGTCTGCCACGCTTGGTTGGCAGCTCAGCTCAAACTCCGCAAATAAATAACTTTCGCCACAAAACCCCGAACAACAACTCGTATCTTTCAGGCTCTATGAAGTGGAAGTTGTTAAGAATGTCCGTCACCTTACATTGATTCAGAGCAAACCAGGAGGCAGTAGCGCTATAAACAGTCGATCTATCTATGTATCCTAGGCCACCATCAAAGGCAGCACCGCCTTCATATCCCTTGCAAAGAAGAATTCCGAAACCAAGATATATCGCTGTGAGATCGGTAAATATTTCGTTATTAAGCGCGCCGGGTGGATTGATCTTATGTTCTGCAAGAACATGATGTGCCATTTCGTGTGCCAAGATTGCGAGGTAGTGCTGCAGATACAATTTCGTGTCATAGATTGCTACTATTTCTTTATAGCCATTATGAAATACTCTATATTCCCCTGCCTTGTCTTTAAATTGATTTGAAATCTCTTTTTTCTCTTCTTTTGTTTTGCCGTCGAGTGCCACGACAAAGACTTTGTCTTCAGCCTTAATCTGACTTGCTCTCTGATCGAGAGTCAAAAAAACGCGATCTATGGGGCCAACGAACTCAAGCATGTGGTCGGCAATTTTCTGAAGGCCTCTTTCCTTGTTTTTTCCAAATTCATAATCAAGCTCTTTCGGTAGGGAATACAACGTCCGACACTTTCCGTTTTCCGAAAGTGTGCTGGATCGTAAATGCTTGAAGGCGATGCGGATATCGCTACTTGCCACTCTGTTCATTTTTTCAATTTCCTTCTCTGACAACTCGTAGTTATGCCATCGGTGTAGTCTATGCCCCCTAAAAAAGGGGAACTATTATGGAAAAGTCAGCCTTCAGAAACAAGCGGTTTGGTTTTGCCCATTATCAAACCAATAACTCCGCCAACAGTTCTTTTTGCATTCTCTTCGTCAAGATCATCTTTGGCAAGTTTGATACTGTTTTTAAGCGTGACTTCTTGTGCTTGATATTTAGCAATTTGCTTTTGAAGTTTCAGATTCTCCGATTTCAATGCGGTAACATAAAGTTGTACCTCCATTGGCGATTCCTTCAGTTTCTTCTCAAGTTCGGACGTAAGTGCTATTGGCCGCTCAAGCAAATTGTCATCATCAATGTTTTTTGTTTTTTCTACTTTCTTCGGCATGGTCGGCTTCCTCCTGGGTTAATGTGAATTGCTATACCTTTTGGTGTTCAGAAGTCGTTAAACGGAAGCATATACGGGGTCAGCCCTTGACATGAGACAATATGCGTTTATAACATGCTGATTTTATTGCAATGTCTCGTGTCAAGGGCTGACCCCTAAAGACATTTCTTTTACCAAATAAAACATCCCAATAATCCTTTAAGGTGATTGTCGGCATTAAGTTGGGTTCAATACCCAAATCAGCATCATCAACGAAAACGATTCGATTTCGATCAATATACGGGATATCATAGACTTCAGCATTCCCAGACATATACTTCTCCTAATACATCCTATAGATTTGTATTTCTGATACGGAACTATTTGAAAATACATCCTTCACAAGAAGTTTGTCTCTTTCAATCTATTGAGACATCTTTCCTCCTAATTATTAATTTTCTATAGGCCAACGTTAGAAGCATGACCGGCGCGATAGCGTCCGAGTCCATGCGGGAGTTAGAAAATTTTATGTCTTTATCCCCCCTGCAAAGCGAGCACTTTAGGAAGATACTCTCTGAAGTATTGGTCCCTGTTCATGGACAAGATATTGTCAACGAGGTCGTACTCCACAACCTTATCGTACAAGACCTCATTGAGTGGCGGATGATGAACTACCATCCAAGTAAAAAAACATTGGAGCGTTGGACTGGTTTTTTTAGTAATTCTCGAAAATGACGAAACAACGTCAACTAACAACATGTCATTGACATCTGGGTTGAATAAAATTGTCTTGTTGTGGTCTTTTTCTGCATGTTTTAGGAAGTTTGACCATGCTTTCCATGCTTTTTTCCAGTCCTTTACCATAGACGGAGCTACAAGATCACTATCCGGTGTCATGCAATGCCCATTTTGATGTTTGTTTATGTCGTATAAAACCTGATAGGCAGCATGGGCAAGCGTATGAATTGAAACAGGGTCTTTACTCTCGAACCAAAGCACAATAGCAGTTTCTATTTGACGTAATGCTGCATCTGTCTTGCTTAGTAGGATTGCATTTTTCATATCTTGGAGATAACCCATGACGGCTCTTCATCGAAGAAAAGAGTTCGAGTCTGAAAACCATAGACTTTTGCAGTTGCAACAATGGTATTTAAGTCGTGCAGTCCATACTTCATGTTGCATAGGAAAACATCTGGTGCAATCGCATTGGTACTTTCGGTGGATTGCACTTTGTCTAATACTTGGCGCGCGTTGTTGGTTGCGGTCGTGGGGTTGTCGCGCCAGGTTTTTTCTGGGACTTCCACTATCACGAGTGCATACTTCATGTGTGCCTCCTTCTGATTCTGACTAACGGCTGCGGCCTTCACCTGCCGGGTTTTAGGGCAGGTGCAAGGACGTGGTTGTAGCCTTATTTAGATCTGTCTCCCTACGTGTTTCTGATAGTATTTGCAATATGGCGTTAACATACACTTGCTGCAATTCGGATCGTCCAAACAGATGCCATTATTTGTACCTAAAAGAGGGGAAATCCCCTTTTGACCAAATTTGACCAGTATTACATCGATGTATCTACCAATATTGCCGGTTTGATTTGCAAAATTCTGAACTTGAATAAGTGCATTTTCAATGTCAGCTTCAGAATCAATTAGGCCCAACCTATAAAGAATGCGGCATACTACTGTATCAGGTTTGTTTACACTAAAACCTAGGTCTCCCAAAAAATGATACGTTGTTCTGTCTCCAAATCCGCTAAATCTTTTTTTCAGATCTCTGTGCAAAGCCATAACTATCGGATTTTTGGAATCATATTCCGATAAATCGATTTGTTTTAAGTCTTGTAACTGCGCTATTCGTCTAACATACTCGCAAAAAGAATTGTTGTGACTTTGAACAAGACTTGAAAATTGTGAAGCGTTTTCAATTATCCATTTTAAGTATCTATTCATTCCAGTTATGTTTCTTCCGGAAAAATCGGTCCCTTTGATGCTTCCCCATCTGCCAAATTTGAGTCTTTCTGTAATCAGCCTATTTTTCTCTTGAACGGATAAATTACTCAAGCTGTCAAAATCAACTTCCCACTCAATCCAATTATCTTCAGGTCCACTGCATAACTCTCTGTATATATTATTAAATTGGCCTTCTATTAAATGGGCAGGGTCGTTTTGTCCAAAGAAAGTTATGTACGACAATACCCAGAATATATTTTTATTGGTTCTATTTCTAAAATCCCAATGCTTTGTATCCTTAAAAGGCAGGATGCGCTTAATAAAGACCTCAGAAGGTATATTTAAATTCTGCATCAACGAAGACTCAATCTTCTCAAACAATAATTTGTAATTTTGATTCATATTTTGATCCCCTTTATTTTTAATGCCTACAACGGCTGAGAGCTGACCGGCCTGCTTTTGGGCCGGTCGTGCGCTTGGTTGGCTGCCTACTCAGTTTCAATGTCGTCTTCATCATCGTCGAAGTACGCCATTGGATTGCCAATTAGATCCATCATTTCAAGCCGCTCTCGCTTATTTTCTATGTTCAGGTAGTGTTCTTCCAACTCGTCCATAACCGACATCTTTGCTTTTTCTGATTGGAAACACTGTAGGTACTCCGGGGCCAGTCCTGGGTCAAAATCAAGAGGCTCTATGGACCTCAGAAAATCAAGTAATCCTGTATTGGCTTTAGAGTTCATGAAGAATACAAGCAGTTCCTTCCAAAGCACGTCTTCCGAATTGAAATCGCATTCCGCCTTTAAAAATATCTTCGCGGCCTTTGATTCGCTTCGTAGCTCATAAGTGTAAAGGTTCAGATTTTGTGCCGCCTCTCGTACAACTTCAAAAAGCTGATTAGATATCTTTCCGACTACTTTGCCGATATGCCTTTTAAAATTCGCAGTGTTCTGTGTGGGGATGATCGAGGTTGTTGGTTCAAGTGTCACTTTGAGGTGTTTTTCTAAGTACCCACGAAGAGCTGCCTTCTCCTTATCCGGCTGCCAACTTCCTGACAAATTGAATCGGTCATAGCGGAACGTCTTGTAAAAAGTACCAAGCATGTTGAGAAAATCGTTGTGTGGTGTAGCGAGTTGGAGCTTGACGTGCTTTTTTACTCGATTGATTAGGTCTAGATGGACGTGTGTTATGAGGGATTTTTCAAACTGATCTTGATCTTCTATTTTGTCATGTTCGAGTAGGATTACGGCGACCTTCAGAAGACGTTCGAGCCCGACAGAAACGTTGTAAAGGAACTCGAATACCTCCTCAGCGTGGTCAAGGATCTGCATTTCGTGAAAGCAACGGACGCCATTGTAGATGAAGGTGCCGGCAACGTCGATTTCGGTGCCAAGGTCAAAGTTCTTCCATGCTTGTTCCCTGTTCACGTCCTCTCCTTATTTATCGGCCAACGTGATAAGGCACACCGGCTCGGCGGGGGCTTTTTCCCGCTGACCGGTGCTGCCGTTTGTTATGCGATTCGGTTCATTGTTCTTTGAAAACTTTATATGTGTGTGGGATTTTTGTTTTATTCTTCAGGTTTAATGGCTATTTCTTCAAGGTTCTGTCCTTGTCTGGTAAGAAGAGTCCAGAGGTCAGAGTAGAAAAAATTGTCAACAGTCTTTATGTGTTGGGCAAGTAATGGATGCGTAATCATGTTGGGGCGAATGTCGCAGTAATAAACACCGTCAAGCGGATTCAGCTTGATCGTGTACGCCTTGAAGTGTCCTGGCAGGAATGTTGCTGAAATGCCGTACTCATGCTCTTTTTTTGTCTTTTTACGCTGTACGTCATTTAGAAAAATGGCGATGTGAGACAAATCTGTATTGGTGAGTCTGTTGTATAAAAACTTGTCCATGAAAACTTTGTCGATGCGGTCTTTGCTGGAAGTTTTGACAGAACCTATGATTTTCAGTTCTCCTGTTTTGCTTATCATTAAATCATGTTGGTAGGCTGATTTAAAAAGTTCTGTTCCATCATCATCTTTTATAGGCACTTGCATAACACCAGAGGCGCACTCTACATCAAGAGAAACAATCAGTAAGCGGATAAGTCTCTCGAATAAATCTCCGTTTACTTTACGAGCTTGGTTTGATTTCCCGGCTGGTAATGCGTCGAGTGTCGCGCCGATTGATTGCTGGATGGTGTAAATAGTGCGGTTGATGTTTTCTCTTAATTCGTCTGGAGGTTGTTCTCCGTTTTTAATCTGCTCAAGGGTTTCCAAAAACTGCTTTGCGCCGTTTTCAAAACTTTCAGCATCGTACATGAGCAAAGAATTGAGAGGGCGAGTAATGTTGAAATGTCCATCTTTTCGGTATTGGAAAAATTGATAGTGGTTTTCGTTCTTGGAGATAATACGGGCTTGCAGTCCTGTCTCTACATATTCCAGATAGCGGGCGCAAAACGTGATGTAGTTTTCTACCGTGTGGAATAGGTCTTTATTGACGGCACTGCTTACGAGTTTGGTAATATTCATCGTATCGATTCCCTTCGTGCTGCGGTTTTTCGGTCGTGAGCTATCCATTCGTCTTTAGTCATTCGAGTTACGCTTTTTAATCGGTCTATTGCCCACTTGTTATAGTCGATGTTCATGTCACATGCCATCCAGCGGCGTTTGAGTTGCTCCGCAACAACTATCGTGGTTCCAGAACCGGAAAAAGGGTCAATAACGAGATCACCTTCATTGGAAGATGCAAGAACAAATTTTCTCAAAAGTTCTTCTGGTTTTTGCGTTGGGTGAGGGGTTTTCTCGCCCATACCGTTGCAGGTGGTTGGAATGTCAATTACATCTTTTGGTTTTGCGCCTTTAGGGTTTGGTATCCAGTTGTCACGCTGTTTGTTTCCGTTGCCACCGTATGCACTTGTTTCTGCCTGTGGGTGTGATGGATATTTGAGGGTATGCGCTCCGTAAGGAGTGCGTACATCGTCAATGTTTAGTTTGCAAGCGTCTGTTTTACGGAAATGGATGATACTTTCATGCGACCGCCCCCACTCGTTCCCTAAATTAGCTTTGTTTTTGTAATGCCAGATAAGCCAGCGACAATGTTTGAAATACTTTGATGCAGGGTGTTTGATGTCCGCTAATATTTCAGAGAACCCGCACACATATAAAGAACCGGTAGGCTTTAAAACGCGGGAGGCTTGTGCAATCCACTTGATTGACCACTCAATATATTTTTCTTGGCTCTCGAAATTATCCCAGTCGGCTTTTTTGATGTTATAGGGGGGGTCAGCAAAAACGAGGTCAATGCTTGAATCGGGAAGAGACTCAAGCCACTTAATAGAATCGCCTTGGAACAGCCGACCATTTGGATGTTCATATTGCAATTGGAAACCTGTTGAAACAGCAGGAAATGAAAACTCGGTCTTTTGCTTCCGTCTCATTTCGTCGGGAGCAAAGATAGTCAATTGTTCCATTATGTAATGGTCAAGAGCCTGCCAACCAGCTTCGGCGCTGATTTCAACGGAATATTGCATTTTGTTCCTCCGGTCATTGATATTTTGGCAATGTACCATGAAATATAAACGGCGGGGTAGTCAATTTAGGTTTGTTTTGCGCCCCTCAAGGGCGCTCGGTTCTCGGTTTTAATTCGGGTTTTCGGTTTGTTGTATAACGGCTGAGAGCACAGCGGGTTCACCGCTGCTGCGCTTGGTTGAAAATTCGTTTTGATGGTGGTTCATTTCTTATTTCTTTTTTTGTCACCTGCAAAGGTTTGACCCTCGCAGGTCCCCTTTCAACTTTCAAGACGCCGTTACTCCTTCTGTACTGTCTGGACGAAGACGCTTGCGGACACCGGCGAACATACCGCCCCCTTGAATGTGTAGTTCTGGGTTGTGCCAATAGTCGATCCACTCGTATAGACGAGCGATGTGCTCGAACGCAAGTCGAAGGGCTTCGATGCCAGTATCGTGAAGTTGCTGGCCGTGAAAGAGCGGATTACGCACTAATTTGTAGAAGCGTATGGTCTTTTCGAAAAGTTCTTGATCGAGGTACTGAAGGCTCAGCTCCGTATGCACGGCGCTAGGCATGCGGTGATAGATGTTCGACACAGCTGTTCTTCCGCCGAGGCTAAATGGGTCGTCCAGCTTGGCAAAAAGCTCTTTCGAAATGACTCCGAGTTGAGCGGAAGCGTACTTAAGTGCGGCCGGCAGATACGCTTCCACACCAAGTATCGCTCTTTGAAGCAGCAGTGTCATCAGATCGTCCGGCATGCCTAGCCAAATTAACATTGGAGTCTCGACGGCTTGAATTGGCGGCTTCAGTGCGGCAGCTGCTGCCTCGCTGAAAACGTAGGTGTATGTGCTGTTGAACTCCATCCGTAAATTGATGGTCGGGATATTTGAGAACTTCAGACCGAATAGATCTCCCGTGCGCACTCATTGCTCCTTAAAGGTGTATTTGTATTCACTGCAATTTCAAATCTATTCGTTCGTCGTCTAATAAAACGATTGAAGAATCTATTAATCCTTGGCCAGTAATTTCTTTTTCCTTATACTTCATAACAATAACCTCAGGCATTAAAAACCTATATTCGAGCTTTTTGTTTGAGGCAGTATTTTCGGAAAAATCTTTCATATATCCCACGACTGTTATGTCATAACCGTCGAATTCTTTTGGATTACTTATATAATTGTTCATGGGATTCAACACCTTTCTTACCACTTCATCAAATAATCTTTTGCCAATTTCATATTTATTTAATTTAAGTGAATTATACACATTGCTATTGTTAAAACAAAAAGTTAAATACTTCTTTCCTTTGAAGGTTGAAAGGTCAATTGAGTAGGGGGTTAGATAGGCATTCGCTAAAAAACCCTCAGCCCGGATATCATCAATAAATGCCAATATTTTGCCTTTCAACTCTTTTGATGCCACCGAAGCTAAATATTGCTCTGAAAAGAAGTCGGTTGGTCTTATTAGGTTCAAAGTTTTTACGTCGGATTGAACGCTCGCAATTGTTTCAGATCTTTGTCCACTTTTAAAAATGGAAGTAAATGCAGATGCTTTATAAAAGCCCTCTTTTTCAACTTTATATTTAACCATTGTGGAGTATGCATGAATCGAAGGATGTTTTGGATCAGATGAAACATTAAATTTATTATATATAACACCATCTGACGATGTTGTTATTGTTGAATTCAAAACAATATCTTTATTATTTAAACCTATTTCTGACACCTTGACACCTTCAATAGGATTTCCTTTCAAATCGGTG
>VFJM01000239.1 GCA_009886055.1 Geobacter sp.
CATCGCGGGCAAAGATATCGTTGATTGAGCATCCCGCCGCAGAGACTATTTCAGCATCCAGATCTATAAAGCGGCGTCCGAGCCGCTCCGCCACAATTTTGCCGACAGAACTTTTACCGCTTCCCATAAAACCGGTCAGGATTAGCACCCTCTCAGGCATTGCGAATCTGCTCCCGATATCCTTCCAGATTGCGCCGGATTTCAACGATTGAATCTCCGCCGAATTTTTCCAGCAAGGCATCGGCAATTTCAATCGCCACGACCGCTTCAGCCACTACGAGAGCCGCAGGCACAGCACAGGTGTCTGAACGCTCGACGGCCGCCTCAAACGGCTCGTGGGTCCGAATATCGACCGAGCGGAGCGGCGAGTACAGCGTGGGAATCGGCTTCATGGCGGCCCGCACGACAATCGGCTCACCATTTGACATCCCCCCTTCAATACCGCCGGCATTGTTGCTGGTTCGTCGATAACCATCCTCGTAAAAGATTTCATCATGCACGCGAGAGCCGGGGCGGCGGGCGGCATCAAAGCCGATTCCGACCTCAACCCCCTTGATGGCCTGTACGCTCATCAGCGCCATCGCCAGACGCGCATCCAGCTTGCGATCCCACTGCACATAACTTCCCAGACCGGGTGGGACACCGATCACCTGCACTTCAACAACTCCCCCCAACGTATCGCCGCCTGACTGAGCCGCATCAATAGCGCGCTTCATATCGACTTCCGCTGACGGATCGCAGCAGAAGGTCTCTGAGTTTGCTGCGCGCTGCCACAGGGTTTCAATCGGTTCCTGCGGAGAGGTGGCGCAGACCCCCCCCAGTTCCGTCACAAAGCCACCCACCGTGATGCCGAACTCTGCCAGCAGCGCCTTCGCAACGCCGCCGACAGCCACGCGAACCGCTGTTTCTCGTGCGCTTGAGCGCTCCAGAACGTTGCGCACATCGCTATGGTGATACTTCATAACGCCTGAGAGATCGGCATGGCCGGGGCGCGGACGGGTCACCGCAGTTGAGTCATCGCGATGTTCCGGAAGCGGCGACATCTTCTCGGACCAGTTCTCCCAGTCGCGGTTCTTTACCACCAGGGTCACCGGAGATCCGATCGTCTCTCCCCAGCGAACACCGGAAAGTATCTGGGCGGTGTCCTTCTCGATTTTCATCCGGTCACCACGTCCATACCCCTGCTGGCGCCGTGCCAGATCTTGGTTCAGTACATCAATAGAGAGATGTATCCCGGCCGGAAGCCCTTCGATAATTGCACTCAACTGAGGCCCGTGCGACTCACCGGCAGTCAGGTAACGAAATATGCTCACAAAAAAAACCTCCGCAGATGATTCAAAGCGGAGGCAAAATAACATTTATGATGCGATTACGGCAAGATAAAAGAGGGTGGATCAATAGGACACTTCCTGCCAAGAGGGCACCTCAATCCAGAAAACCGGCAGGCAGTCCGGCGCGTTTACCACAGTTGGTGTTACTATTCCCAGCCTACTTCATTTCTGTTCCAGTTGAGCAGCTAACAGTCATTCTCCAGCAGCAAATTGTCTCGTGTCAAGGGCTGACCCCTTTTGGTTTACTTAAGTATAAAAAGTGTCAATAGATAAATAGATAACAGCGTCCCCTTAGGTTTCCCTGATATGAAGGCACTTCGTCCAGAAAACCGGCACGCAATTCCGCGTGCTTGAGAGCAGGTCCACATCTGAGATCAATGCAAAGCTCCAATCAGGATGTTGAATCGGTCCGAAAGGCGGCCCGTCTCTCTAACGGTATTTTCTATTTGAACTACCGAGAATTCCCGGCAGTTGTCATACGTCATTAAACTCGCTCTTTGGCGTTTCGATACACCAGATTGTTTTCCCGTTTGCCTACGGCAATGACTGTAACCAGCACAAGATTGTCACAAACCTGGTAGACCAGACGATACCCTGCGTCGCGGAGTTTTATTTTGTAGCAATCGGGTAATCCGGTCAGTCGGGCAGACTCAACGCGGGGAGACGCAAGACGTTCAGCAAGCCGTTTTTTGAACAGCTCTCTGATGCTGTTATCCAGCTTGCGCCATTCTTTGAGGGCTGATTCCTTGAATTCAAGTTCATAGTTCTTCAAGCGATACCTTGACGCTGCGTTCCTGCTGGCGATCTTTTACAAGCTGGATTAGATACTGATCATCAAGCTGTTCCATGATTGCTTCAAAGGCAGCAGCAGGGACAAGATAGGCGGTGGGGCGGTTATGGTTGAGAATGGCAACTGGCGCACCATGGGAACGTTTGATGATGTCGGAAGGATTTTTTTTGAGGTCGCTGATACTGACTGTAGCTGTAGCAAGCATAGTTTGCATAGTGGGCTCCTTTATTTATTTAGAGCCTATTTTAGGTCATTATTTAGGTCATTGCAATAGATCATTTCGACCCTCTCAAAAACCGCCTTTGTCTGCCCCGACTTGCCTACACTCCAGCAGACGCTCGACTTGGGGGGTTCCTTGGGAGGTTCCTTGCAGAACAGGAGGAAGAATGCGGGCGGCTGACATTGGAATCATTGGCAGATGTAGATGCAGGGCTTGTTATTGACCACCAGGCAGTAAAAGCATGGGCTGGCGCTGGCAGCCTAGACACAGATACACTATTACGATGCAGCACAAATTAAATTATTTGTCCGAATCCCCTAGTAATACTCCCCCTGATACGAGGGTACCTCATCCAGAAATCCTTCCCGCAGTCCGGCGTGTTTAAGAGCCAGATCCACATCGGCGATCAACCGCTCACGGTCCTTGGGATAGCTGCCGGCCAGGTCGAGAAAATTGGAGACATGATTCGAACGGAGGATGGTTTTGGCGGGATGGAGATGGCACAGCATTTCACGCACCTCCAGCATCAGTTCCCGGCGGGTACATTGCTGGAGAGTACGGATAAAGTCATCATTATGGCGCTGAAACATAGTCAGAAGTGAGAAGTATTCCGGATTAACGCGGTTGATCCACTCTGCGGTCGCACGTGCGTGCTGCAGGCTTCGCCCACGCCCCGCCAGACCGAGGATTGCCGTTACCGACAGTTTCATGCCGGCTTCACGGGCCTTAAGCGCGAGTTCCGCCATCCGCCCGGAATCAAAACCTTTATTGATCGCCAGCAGGGTAGCGTCATCACCAGATTCCAAGCCGAAGTAAAGAATTTTGAGACGCTTGGCGCGAAGCAGAACCAACTGTTCTGCGCTCTTGGTTGTCAGGCTGTTTGGAGAGGCGTAGGAAGAGACCCGTGTCAGACCGGGAAACGTCGTTGTCAGAGCATCGAGAATGGTGCAGAGATCATCGAACGGGTAAACAAGCGCGTCACCATCAGCCAGGAAAACCCGGTCGATACGGGGGCGATATCCTGCCGGAATTTCGTCAATCTCCGCCAGAATCTCCTGCAGCGGGCGGATATGAAAGCTTTTCCCCTTATACATTCCGCAAAAGCGACACTGATTCTGGGAGCAGCCGATCGTAATCTGAAATATCAGGCTTCGTGCTTCACTGGGGGGGCGAAACAGTGGTTCAACATAGTGTGGCATGGTGAGTACCTGTCAGTTTGTTCAGAATTTGATGTCCAGCCCGATGCCGAGGGATTGCGGAGTTGTTCTTGAGTCGCCACGTTGCTGTTCAGGCGATACAGTGAGGTACTTATAGTCCATTTTCAAGGTAAGACCTGTACCAAGGAGATAGTTGAAACCAAACTGGGCCGCCAATCCTGTTTTAAACCGTGTCATATCACCCGTCCAGGTGTCCGGTTGGTACGTGTACGCCAGACCCGTACCCAAATACGGCATAAATTCATTTGAGATTTTAAAGCCGTACTTCGCTGTTACAACCCCCGGCTCCGGGGCTTTGGCATCTGAGGGAGCCGCGGTCAGACTCCCCCCACCCAGCGAAAATTGTCGATACAGCTCCTCGGCAGCGCACGGGGATGCATGCAAGAGCGTGGTGACACAGAGAAGCCGGAGTATTGCTATTGTTTTTTGTAAGTGCTTCATTTCGAGAGCGCAGGCACCCTTTCAAATGGTAGCGAAATATTCAGGCCTGTTGTGACTTCTTGACGAGAGTGCGTTCGTATAATATCCGTGCATAGTCGATTTCACGCATGACCCCCTTCACATCTGCCGGAATATCGCTCTGCACAAAGAGCCCGGTCAGCTCGGAGGTCGGGCTGAGCTTGCCGCTCGCATACAGTTTCCAGATTTCCCTCCCATAATCTGTGGAGAGCAATTCGGGAGCAAACCGGCCGAAATAGGCAGTTATGTTTTCAACATCCCGCTCGAGCATACTGCGGGCATTATTATTTCCGGCGGCATTGACAGCCTGCGGCAGATCGATAATAACCAGACCGTCATGACCGACAAGCACATTGTACTCGGACAGGTCGCCATGAATAATCCCGGCACACAGCATGAGAACAATATTTTTTATCACCTCGTGATGATATTCACGAGCCGTTGCCGCCGTCAACCGAAGGTCATTGAGCCGGGGAGCCGGCCTGCCGTCAGCATCAGCCACCAGTTCCATCAGCAGAATGCCGGCAGCGTAGTCATAAACATGCGGAACTCGTACCCCCGCCTCTGCAAGTGTTCTCAGTGCGTCAACCTCGGCATTTTTCCAGGCTTCTTCAGTTTCCTTGCGCCCGTATTTGGTACTCTTCTGCATTGCCCGCGCCTGACGGCTGTTACGCCCCTTACGCCCTTCCTGGTACTGGGCCATCTGACTGAAACTACGGGTACGGACGTCTTTGTACACCTTGGCACAGCAAAGCTCTCCCTTTGACTGAACGACATACACGTCTGCTTCCTTGCCACTCATCAGTCGGGATACGACCTCATCCACCTGGCCGTTGCGGACCAGTATATCAAAGCATTCCGGAGTTTTCATGACTGGACAGTTGTAACGGCACTGCACTCAAACTGATACATGTACAATTCCTTTATGGTGGCGCTGCGATATTCCTAGGATGGATAAAACTTATCGGCGCAGTCTATCACTTCTACACAGATAACATCAAGTCAGTTAAACATAAATCAAAGCAAAGTAGAAACACGAAAGGCCCGATTTATATGCACCGGGCCTTTCGTGTTGCCGTTTTATCAGTATCAGCTGCTAGGCGCTGGCGGCCAGGGCCTTTTCATACCCGATACTGAATGCCTTCCTGTTCAGTTCGATAAATGCCTCGGGGACACTTGAAAGAACTGCCTTTTCAGCGTTTTCACGACTTACCTGACCGGTCAATGCAACCATTGCCCCCAGGGCAACGATGTTGGCAACAATTTCACGACCGACATCGGCTTTGGCAGTATTAATGATCGGGAAAGAGACAATCTTAAAGTTGCCTTTCGGAAGATTTTTGACGAGATCGGAATCCACCAGCAGGATGCCGCCATCTTTAAGGTCATGCGTATACTTGTCGCACGCCTCCTGGGTCATTGCCAGCAATGCGTCTACCGTAGTGGCCTTAGGATAATCAATCGGACCATCTGAAATGATAACTTCCGATTTTGATGAACCACCACGCGCTTCCGGGCCGTAGCTTTGCGACTGAACGGCCTGCTTCCCTTCGTAGATCGAAGCGGCTTTGGCCATGATGATCCCGGCGGTGATCAGACCCTGTCCACCTGAACCGGAAAACCTGAGTTCATATCTTGACATGAATATATCGCTCCTTTTCCTGTAATTGTTACTTGGAAGCCTTCGCACGCTCGATAACTTTGGCGTACTCGGCAGTATACTCAGGCTTGGTTTCATCCCTGTAGAGAACACCGGTCAGAACCTTACCCTGCAGTTGTTCGGCGGTCATCTTTTCGGCAGCTTTAACCGGAACGGCTACCTCTTTCAGGCGGTTCATCATTTCAATGACCGACTTGAACTTGTTACGACGACCGTAGGTGGTCGGGCAGTCATCGAGGATTTCAACGACCGAGAAGCCCTTGTGCTGGATCGCTTCTACAATCAGCTTATCAATCTGGTTGGCATGGAATGCAGTACCGCGGGCAACAAAGGTAGCACCGGCTCCAATTGCCAATTTGGCGATATCAAAACCTGGGTCAGGGTTGCCGTAAGGAGTAGTGGAAGCCTTGGCTCCGGTTGGAGTACAGGGAGAAAACTGTCCGCCGGTCATTCCGTAGATGTAGTTGTTCATGATGATGTAGGTCATGTTGATGTTACGACGGCAGGCGTGAATGAAGTGATTGCCGCCGATTGCGGTCCCGTCGCCGTCACCGCCGACCAGAATAACATTCATTTCCGGCTTGGCCATCTTGACGCCGGTTGCAAACGCAGCGGCGCGGCCGTGAGCTGTGTGCAGCGTACAGCAATCGATATAACCGGGAAGACGTGAGGCACAACCGATACCGGATACGACAGCGGTCTCCTCTTTCTTGAGCTTAAGGGTGTCCATGGCACGGATCAACCCCTTCATGACGATGCCATGGCCGCAGCCTGGACACCAGATGTGGGGCAATTTGCCGGGACGAAGATATTTATCGTAATCAAAAGCCATGGTTATTTAACCTCCTTGATCTTATCGAGGATCTGCTCGGGGTTGATCGGCTCGCCGTCAACACGGAAGAGACCCTTAACCGGAACTTTGCCCTGCGCAGCGCGCTCTACTTCCCCAGTACACATTCCCAGGTTCATTTCCGGGGTAATAAATGCCTTCACCTTTCCGGCCAATGCCGTAAGCTGCTTGTACGGGAACGGCCAGAAGGTCTTGATACGGAACATGCCGGCTTTGATCCCCTGTTCACGGGCAACGTTGACAGCATAACGAGCAGAACGGGAGGTAGATCCAAACGCGACAACAACTATGTCGGCGTCATCAAGCAGATACTCTTCGAAGGTGACGATGTCGTCAGCGTTGGCTTCGACCTTGCGAACCTGACGCTCTTCCTCAGCCTGAACGACATCAGCCTTTGTGGTAGGAAAGCCATCCTGCATCTTGTTGAGGCCGGTGACATGGAACTTGTAGCCGGAACCGAAGGCGGCCAACGGCGGAACATCACCGAAGCTGGTGTCGTACGGCTTGTACTGTTCGGGCGGAACGGTCGGGGATTTACGAGGAGTAACTTCAATTTCACCCGGTTCCGGAAAGACGATGCGCTCACGCATGTGAGCAATGATCTCGTCCGGCATAACCATGACCGGAGTTCGATATTTTTCAGACAGGTTGAACGCGCGAATTATCTCTTCGTACGTTTCCTGAACTGAAGCCGGAGTCAGACAGATGGCCGGGTGGTCGCCATGGGTGCCCCACTTGGCGCACATGACGTCTGATTGCGAAGGACCGGTAGGCATACCGGTTGAAGGGCCGCCGCGCATGACGTTATAAATAACGCAGGGGATTTCGGCGATGCAGCCGTAGCCGATCAGTTCCTGCTTCAGGGACA
>VFJM01000393.1 GCA_009886055.1 Geobacter sp.
CATCCAGTAGAGACAGGTTGAAATCGCCCGGAATGGCGAAGTAGTCCCGGACCCCCACTTCTTCCAGGCGTTGGGCCAGATAGCTGCCAACGGTCACTTGGTTCATATAACGTCTCCCTTCCTATTGGTCAGGTTAGTATGTTTCCTGATGGAGTCGAAAAAGCGATCCGCTTTAACATTTTTTTATTCTCGTCCCTGCCACTTCTCCTGTTATGTATATAAAGTCTACCGCGGTGGTAAGAGATTGCAAGCGGGTATAAAAATTCTCCCGCTTGCGAACTGCCAGAAAAAAGCTACTATTGAAGACATGGCTCCCATCGGGAAGGCGTCGTCCACCATACCCGCGCCGAAGCGGAGGCCGACAACGAGCACTTCGACTGCAAAACTACGGAATAGTTATTTGATGTATCAGGATAAATCCTCTCAGAATGAATCGCGGTGGTTTCAACCAGAAAACCAGGTATCTTACGTCAAGGTTTGAGAAGGATGGAACTTTGAAAATACTGCTCTTGGCCATGCCTGATGCGGCTAATAACTTCCACCGGATAATAAAGGTGCCCAACCTCGGCCTCTGTTCAATTGCCGCTTATCTCACGCAGCACGAGGTCAGGATTGTTGATCTGGTGCTGGTTCATAAAAATATCCGCTTCTGGCTGAAGGGTTTATTGGCAGAATTCCGCCCCGAGTTGATCGGCATCAGCAGCATGAGTTTCCAGTACAATAGTGCCCTGGAAGTGATGTCGATCTGCAGGGCGTCTGCACCGGAGGCGCGTATCGTTCTGGGGGGGTATCATGCAAGCCTGGCCTATGCAGAGCTTACCGAAGGGAAAGAACCGCCGTTCGATTATCTTGTCAGGGGAGAAGGGGAGCAGGCTTTACCCGCCCTGGTGGAAGCCCTGGAAGGTGAGCGGGAATTCGCTGACGTGCCGGGGTTGTCCTGGCTCCGGGAAGGGATCGTCATTCACAACCGACCCGGCGAACTTCTGGATGTTCATCAACTGAGGCTGCCGAACAGAAGCGCCCGAGTTCTGGACCACTTTACCTATTTCAACAGGAAGATGGACTGTGTCGAAACGTCACGCGGTTGCACCATGCCCTGCACCTTTTGCTCCATTACCGGAATGTACGGCTCGAGCTTTCGCTGCTATGCCATCAACCGGGTAATCGCCGACCTGAAGGAGTTGCTAAGACGTGGGACGGAAACAGTACTGCTGGTTGATGACAATATTACTTTGGACGCCACCCGCTTCAGGAAACTCGCGGAAGCTATCGTCGAAAATGGCCTGAACAGCATGGAATATCTTGTCCAGGCATCGGTTGCCGGCATCGTCAGCGACCCGGAACTGATCCCGATGCTGGCACAGGCCAATTTCAGCATGGTTTTCCTCGGGATAGAAGCCGTGAAGACGAAAAACCTCCAGTTTTTCCAAAAAGGGGACATCCGGGAGAAAACGGAGCAGGCAGTAAGCCGGTTGCGCACCCATGATATCGGCGTTATGGGGGGGTTTATCATCGGTAATCCTGATGACAACCGCGAAGATATCCGGGAAGTATTCCGCGCCGCCAGAAGGCTCCGGATCGATCTTCCCTATGTCCAATGCGTCACTCCTTATCCGGGGACCCGGATTCGCAAAGAGTTGCTCGAAGCGGGTCTCGTCACCAACCCGGACGA
>VFJM01000133.1 GCA_009886055.1 Geobacter sp.
GTTGCCGGAGGCATCCAACACCACTTTGACCGGCGAATTCAGGCCTTGCGTTACCGGATTCAGTACCGTCACTACCGGTGATGTAACGGCATGGGCCGCCATTGGCAGTGAAATAGCCATGACCACCAATGAGATCGCACATGAGAAAATCAGTGTATATATAGGGCGCACCATATGTATGCCTCCGTTATTGTTGGAGATTATCCAGATAATCGCTTCCTGAAGACTGATTGGACCCGGACATCTCAGACCCGAAGTCTGCAATTGAAATGCCAACGTCTCGTAAAGAAGCTACGACAATCCCGCTATATCAATGCGACCCGTAAACCTACTTGCGAAACTGCTGCGGGGCAACTCTGCTCTGTGCCGCGCTCGAATTTATTTAAGATACCCGAACTTCTTCATCCGGTACCGGAACGCGTCAATCCCCAGACTCAGTTTTTTTGCCGCCTTTGACTGATTCCATTCCGTTATTTCAAGCGCCTGCCTGATAAGCTCTTTTTCGACTTCTTCAATATCTATCCCTTCAGGCGGGAGACGAAACGACGAAACGGGGGCACAGCCCTGTGGTGATGTCTTGGCAACCATTTCAAGCGGCAGGTTTTCAAGCAGCAGGGTCTCGTTATTACCGAGTATGATTGCCCGTTCGATGACGTTTTTAAGCTCCCGGACATTGCCCGGCCAGCTGTATTCGGTCATAATCCGTTCAGCCATTGCGGCGATGCCCTGGATGTTTTTGTTGAAATCCTTGTTGTACATGCCGATAAAGTGAGTGGCCAGCGGAATAATATCTTCTTTGCGCTCGCGCAGGGACGGCAGAAAGATCGGAATTACCTGCAGCCGGTAATAGAGGTCATTGCGGAATGTTTTTTCCTCTATCGATTTCTGCAGATCTTTGTTCGTCGCAGATATTATTCTGACATCCACGGTAAAAACACGGCCACCGCCGATGCGGCGGAATGAGCGGTCTTCGAGGAAGCGGAGCAGTTTGGCCTGCATCCCCATCTCCATATCTCCGATCTCATCCAGAAAAACCGTGCCGCCGTCTGCTAATTCAAACAACCCTTTTTTTGTAGCCTTGGCGTCTGTGAAGGCACCCTTTTCATGACCGAACAGTTCACTTTCCAGCAGGGTGGCGGGAACAGCGGCACAGTTGATCGCAATGAACGGTTTTTCGGCGCGATTTGAACTGTAGTGTATCCATTTTGCCACCAATTCCTTGCCGGTACCGGATTCACCCTGCACGAGGACCGTTGACGCCTCACTGCGGGCGACCTTGTCAAGCACCTCCATCAGGTATTTGATTTGCCGGCTTTCACCAATAATATTCGGAGGTCCATACTTTTTTGTTTCCGTGCGCAACCGGACAACTTCCTGCTTGAGATCTGAAGTATCCAACGCTTTTCTGACAACGATCGACATTTCATCCAGGTTGAACGGTTTGCTGATATAGTCGTACGCACCGATCCGCATGGCATTGACGGCATTTTCAAGGCCGCTGTTGGCGGTAACCATGATGACAATGATATCTTCATCATGTTCTTTTATTTTTTCCAGCACGTCGATGCCGCTAATGCCCGGCAGCTGGATATCGAGCAGAACAAGATCCGGCTGTTCCTCACGCACCAGCCGCAACGCTTCTTCTCCGCTTCCTGCCGTGACAACTTCATACCCCTGTTTTTTGAGATTCTGCTCAAGCGACCAGCGGATAAGATGTTCGTCATCAACCACTAACAGTTTGTTCCGTTTCATACCGTTACCTCATGTACATCTCAATAGTGATGAATAGTTGCCATAATTTCTAACGTGTCAAATGGCACGCCGGCAGTTCTACCGTAAAGATCGTGCCTGTCGTGTCATCACTCGTTACGCGGATATCGCCCTTGTGCAGTTTTACCAGTTTGTTGCAGATCGGCAGGCCCAATCCGGTTCCTTGCGCCTTGGTTGTGTAGAAGGGGGTGAAGATTTTTTCGAGTATTTGGGAAGGGATCCCTGATCCGGTATCGGAAATATCTACGCGCACATACTCGACCCCGTCCCGGAGGGACAGTGACGATGTAATACCCAGCAGGCCGCCTGACGGCATCGCTTGATAGGCGTTAAGTATGATATTCAGAAAAACCTGCTGCATCTGTTTCTCATCGGCATATACCGGAGGGAGACCGGGCTGCAGCTCGATACGCCTTTCAATACAGGCACCGCCGCGATGCTGCGTAGCAAACTTGAGTGTTGTTGTCAGTATGGTATTTATATCCACGCAGCTGAGTTCCGGAAGCGAGGGTTTCCCGAAGAAGAGCAGGTCATTGACGGTCTTGTCAAGGCGCTTTACCTGATCGATGACCTCACCCAGAATTGCTCCCCGTGGGTCGTCCGCCGGCATATCGTCTTTTATTATCGTCACCGCGGCCGAAATCCCGGCCAACGGATTTTTAATTTCGTGGGCGATGCCAGCCGCCATTTCACCGATGGACGCCAAACGGTCAGCCCGCTCCAGTTGTTGAAAGTGCAACTGTTCCAGCTCTTTTTGCGCGACTTCAAGCCGGTCTACCATGGAATTGAAGCTTTCAATCAATCGGCCGATCTCGTCTTTTCCTTTGTATGCAATCCGAACCGCAAAATCACCTTTTTCAACTTTCAACATGGTATTAACCATGTTATCAAGCGGTTTTTTGACAAATCTGAGCAGTAGAAATGATATCGTGAACGCCAGGAACACGGTTATTGCGATGGACGACATTACAAAGATCCGCGAGGCTTTAAGCATCTGCATTTTAGTACTATGCAGCGAATAGTTGATATTCAGAACCCCGATAACCCGCGCCTTGCTGCCATGGCAGGGGTAACAGGCGACCTCGTTATAGATCGGCTTGACCATCGCCAGCACTTCACCATGTGTCGGCACGGTAATAATGCTGTAGTTCTTTGGACTCTGATAGATTTTGTAATCGTCCGCGCTGA
>VFJM01000143.1 GCA_009886055.1 Geobacter sp.
GCTAAACAAATTCCAACACAAGCCGTTTACCGAGTGCCGCCGCAGCCCTCTCCAACTGTTTAAGATTTGGCGAATGATGCGGATTCTCCAGTCGTTGGGCTGACGGCCAGCTGGTGCCGAGCGCACGGGCAAGATCCGACAGACTGCGATCCTTTCGGGACTGGCGAATAAGCATGGCTGTCTGCGTTGCGGTGTCCGGTGCGACAGCATAGTGCCCCGGCTGAATTGCAGACGGCAGAGGTACGTCAATTTTATTATCCAATCTATAACTGAGAATGCCTGTCAGTACCTCTGAAGCGTTGAACAGCGCTTCTTCAAGGGTAGCCCCCCCGGTAAATGCCTCTTCAATATCAACGAACTGGACAAGGTAGCCGGATGGTTCATCGGGTTTTATTGTGCATGGGTATTCGATTCTCATTTTAGCGTCACTCCTGTCTGTCGCTGAATAGCGGCAATCAAACCTTTGCCAAGATCGGCAGTACCATGAACCGGAACGGAACGACCTTGCCGTCCTTCTCAATAAGTGGGGCTACCGGTTATCCGGTCAAGTTTCCACCCATCTTTTTCCAGAATCTTGATTACCTGTTTACCGTTCATATTTTAAAGATATATCAAATAAGATATACTGTCAACCGGCCATCGCAAAATAGTTCTCCTCAAAAAAAAGGAGAGCAGCAGCGGATCAGGATTGCTGAATTGCCTTATTCATCACCGTCTGTTTGACCAGATCCATCCTCCCGGCAATAACGGAATCATGCCGCGCCTTGCTAGTCATGCGTTTGATGCAGGCACTCAGCGTGGTTATATCTCGACCGAAGATCCGTCCCACCTCGCTGATAGTGCCATCGGAGAATTCAGCGATCGCCCAGGCCGTGAGAGTGCGTGCTTCGGTAACCGATCTGCCTCGATGCCGGGAACAAAGTGTCTCATAGTCAATGGAGCAAACCTTCTTGACAACTTCCAGCACCTCGCCAATGGTCGGTTTCACCTCACGCCGCATCTGCACCTTCTCCAACGCCTCATCAACAAATTGTTCTTCACCGAGCAGACGACTGTCGAACTCTCCGCCCTGATGGAATTCGCCTTTGCGTCCGTCCCCCGTCCTCTCCCCGACAAACGAAGAGAAGAGTCTTACCGCCTGTCCTCGTCCTCGTCGCGTGCCAAACATCGACAGCACCTGTTCCGTGGTCAGCCACGGTACGGTTTCCGTGCCGAGGTAGGCAAGGTGGCTGCTCCATGGATACTCTTCCGGAGCCGCTGCCATGGCCGCACGGGCAGGATTCAGATGGATATAGGCGACGAGTTCGAGAAGATATGAGTCGGCATCGACAAGAACGGCCTTGTATCGCCCCTGGAACAGATGCCCGCTCCTGTTCATCCTGCGATTGATCCATGTGGTATAGCGAAGGGAGAGATTCTGCATAATGCGGGAGAGCGGGGTTTCCCCCACCTGGATCGCAAGGTGGATATGGTTTGTCATAAGGCAGAAAGCATGGATGCGGCAACCGAATTTCTCGACTACAGCCTGTAGAAGGAGATAAAATCTGTAGCGGTCGCCATCCTCGAAGAAGATGTCCTGCTGTGCGTTTCCGCGCAGGATGACGTGGTAGAGTGCGCCGGGGTAGTGTATGCGTTGTTTGCGTGCCATGGGGAGGTTATAACGACTTTAAAGCAATAAAGCAAGCCTGACCCCGAAGGGTGGTGCTGCCGGGGCCGATGTACTGTTCGGCTGACTCAACGCGGGAGACCGATGGCCCCCACTGCGGCCATCTCGACGTGTCGGTCAGCAGTTTCCAGGCAGCAGATGCCGGAGCCAGGATCTCAACGGATGTTTCCATTGGGGCGTCAGTACGTCCGTCTCCGTCAGACATGATTCCGCAGCATCAGTTGTGCCGGGTGTGGTGACAGGTAGACTTGCCCCTGCAGATACTGCAGGTCATACTTGCGTACATAATGCCTGAGCAGGGTCAGCGGCACGAGCAGGGGTGTCAGACCGTCATGATACTGTCCGATGACTTCCAGCAGTTCCGCCTTTTCCTCCGGGGAAAGCTGCTTCTTGAAATAACCCATCATATGCTGCAGGACGTTGGTGTTCTTCCTGGTCGAAGCGTGCAGGGCCAACCCTTTCAAGAACAACGCTTCGTAGCGGATGAAAAGTTCGACCAGCGGCAATTCCTTGCCATGGGCGACCAGTGCTCCCATGCTGCGATAGGCGTCGGGACTATGGGCCATCATCAGCAGTTTGTGGGCGGTATGAAACTCCACCAGCCGGCCCAACGTGGGACCGGAGGCCTGAAAGTCCTTCCAGCGCCGATAGCTGAAGACCCGTTCGATGAAATTTTCCCTGAGGTGCGGGTCCTTCAGGCGACCCTCTTCCTCCATAGGAAGCAGCGGAAAGCGACGGGCCACCGCTGCTGCGAACAGGCCGCTGCCACTTTTGGCTGCAGCGCCATTGTTATAGACCTTGACCCGGAACAGGCCTGAACTGGGAGAATCCTTTTTAAAGATGAAACCGCAGAGGTCAGCATTTTCCAGTTCTTTGATCTTTACTGTGCAGAAAGCAAGCATTCGATCAGTGTGGTCGATACGGCTCTTGCCGATTATCAATCGGGGATTGGTCGGATCGCCTTCCAGGCGCATGGACTCCCTGGGTATCGGCAATCCGCAGCCAACCTCGGGGCAGACCGGCAGGAAGCGGAAGTACTGTCCCAGGGTGTCGGTGATGTAACGATCATGTTTGTGGCCGCCGTCGTAACGGACATGCTCTCCCAACAGACAGGAACTGACACCGATGATGATGGAATCTGTCATGGGGATTCCTTTCGGGAAAACAGTCTGTCAAGATTTTCTCCGCCGCGGATATGCCACAACTGCACCAGCAGGTAACCGGCCATGGCGATATTGCCCAGGGTCATGATCAGGATGAACCACAGGATACTTTTTGCCAGAGACTGTTCGCGCCAGTCAACCCAGAGCCAGAAGAAGAGGAAGCCGCAGTAGGCATCGGCCAGGGTGGCCCGGAACCAGGGGTCGGGCCAGAGCTGGCGGGTTGCGCTGACGATGTCCTGGTTCAGCGAGGCGCTGATGGTAACATACAGCATTAAGGCTAGAACAAGACAGCAGACTCCGGTCAGGAAGGTTTTCATGTCAGCGTCCTTTCAGCAGGTCACGCTTCAGCTTGTCATCGATCGGTTCGCGTCCGAGCCAGATGCCGAAATAGGCAGCGGCGAAATCAGACCCCCCGATGACGATCAGCGGCGTGCCGTTCAGGGCAAGCTCAGTTCCCCGCCCCGGCAGATAGGTCAGGAAGTAGCGATCTCCAGGTTTGACGTCCTTATAGGCGGCATTGATCTGGTCGATTCGCCCCTGAATCCTGGCACGTTCCGCCGGTGTCTGGTTGCGTTCCAAGACCGGCGCGGCACCCTTGTCAAAACCGGCCCCTTGATCGATACCAGATAGCTTATCTCAAGGCGCTTTGGCACATCGGACAGGACATCTTCCGCCTTGACCCCCTCTGGCAGGTAGAGGGCTGCCACGTAGGCCTTTATAAACTTAAGATAGCGCAGCAGGGCCGCATTGCTCAGAGGCACCGGTTTGCCCCCGATGGCTGTGCTGTCAGCAAAGGAAATGTTTTCAACGGTTAAGGCGTATGACGGAGCAGGGAGGATGAAACAAAGTGACAGCAGCAGAAGACAAATGCCCCCTAAATGACTGGAAAGACGAGTTTTCATGTTTGAAATGATTCTCAATGATTGACGCATCTGGTCAGCCTCCCTTTATTGCGCTACGAACAGCGTCATCGTACGGTTTCAGCTGCAAGGGAATAATGTCACGGATAGCGTTATCGCGGCATATCACTTCGTTTTTCAGGCCTTCTATCAATGGCATGGAAACTGAGGGGGGTACGGGGGTTATGAACCCGACCCAGTAAGATGAGAGCTTGGGCGTAAGCACCGGCACCGGGAAAATATAGAGCTGTTTCCCTTCGATGCCGGCGAAACGTTCCATCATCTCTTTGTAGGTGAGAACCTCCGGTCCGCCGATATCGAAAGTCCGGCCTGCCGTACGTTCATCGGCGAGGCAGCCTGCCAGGTAGCTGATTACATCGTCTACCGCGATTGGTTGGCAACGGGTGGTCACCCAACGGGGGGTTATCATAATCGGCAACCTGTTCACCAGTGCCCGCACCATTTCAAAGGAAGCTCCGCCAGCCCCGATGATTACGGCAGCCCGGAGAAAGGTAGTGGCAAATGTACCTTTCTTGAGGATATCAGCAACGGCCAGACGGCTTTTAAGATGCTCGGAAAGGTCGTCGCCAGTTTCGCCAAGTCCTCCCAGATAGATCACCCGCCGCACATTAGCCCTGTTGGCAGTAGCAACGAAATTTTCAGCGGCTTCACGATCGCGACGTTCAAAACCGGTACGGCCACCCGCCATGGAATGGACAAGATAGTAGGCTGTGTCTATCCCCGCCAGGGCTTTGACTAACGTCGCAGGCTCAAGCATATCGCCCTGAACAATCTCGGCACCATTCGGCATCGCAGCAGTAATGCGTCGTACCATGCAGCGCACTGAAAACCCGTCATCAAGCAGTCGTTGTGTCAACCGCCTGCCTATGAAACCGGTGGCCCCGGTAATAAGTATCGTGCCTTGAGATTTGTCCATGAAGCGTGTCCCTATGTAATTTGGTGTATTATGATAAGATTACTACTAATAACTTGATTATCAATACTATCCTCGACGTTGATTTCAAGTAGCGAGTTGAAAAAGTTGGGCTATTTACGGGTCGAGTTGCGCACGACTTTGTTTGTCGACGACGGAGAATTTCTGCTGGACAGGGTTGGGCGGGTCATAAACGTCCGATCCGCTTCACGCTTGGGGTATTCGGACCTGGGTAAAAACCGCAGCCGTATGGAGGCGATCCGCAGTGAGTTCTCCCCGGTGGAGGTAAAACCATGAACATGCTGATTGGCCTTATGGAAAAAGGGATGCTGCCGGATGCGGTCATCCGGCGGGGAATCAGACGGCTGTTGCGAAAGCGCCTGCAGGATGAGTATCACGGAGATACAGAGGTCGAGCGTCAGCGGCAGAGTAAATTCTTTGCCACCCTGCGGAGCAGTCCACTGGCGGTCGAGACGGACGCCGCAAATGACCAGCACTACGAACTACCCCCGGCATTTTTCGCCCAGGTGCTTGGTCCGCGCCGGAAGTACAGCAGTTGTCTATACCCTATCGGCGTGAACGGCATAGCCGCCGCCGAAGAAGCTATGCTGGCGGAAACCTGTCGGCGGTCCGGCCTTGCTGACGGCATGGACATTCTTGAGCTTGGCTGCGGCTGGGGTTCTCTGACAATCTGGATGGCAGAACATTACCCTGATGCTCGTATCACTGCCCTCTCTAATTCAGCCCCGCAACGGGAATATATTCAATCGGTCTGCCGTGATAATGGTTTCAACAATGTGCGGGTCATCACCGCCGACATGAATGATTTTGAGATTGCTGAAACCTTCGACCGGGTTGTCTCTGTTGAGATGTTCGAGCATATGCGTAACTACGCAGAACTGCTCCGGCGCATCTCCGGATGGCTGAAACCGGAAGGCCGACTGTTCGTCCACATTTTCTGTCATCGCGAACTGGCTTACTTCTTTGAGACCGAAGGTGAAGATAACTGGATGGGGCGCTATTTTTTTACCGGTGGCATCATGCCGTCTGATCATATGCTATTCTACTTCAACGACCACCTGCTGGTGGAAGATCATTGGCGGGTGAACGGCCGCCATTACCAGCAGACCAGTGAGGATTGGCTCAAATTGCAGGATGCCCACCGTGACGAGATCATGCCGATCCTGCAGGAAGTTTACGGTAGCGAAGCAAATATCTGGTTCCAGCGCTGGAGGGTGTTTTTCATGGCCTGCGCCGAATTGTTTGGCTATAACGGCGGTAATGAATGGTTCGTCGGGCACTATCTGCTCAGAAAGGTTTCTGGTGGTTGCAAATGAAACGGATAAGACTGGTAATAGAGTTAACCTTACTCATGATCATAGGAGCGATACCTGCCATGGCAACAGAAGAAGCCCCATACACGGTTATAAAAGCTGACGATATTTTTGAGCTGCGCGAGTACGCGCCTCAGGTACTCGCCGAAATCATTGTTGACGGAGACCTGGAAGGTGCCGGTAACAAGGCTTTCAGACCCCTTTTTCGCTACATCTCCGGTGAAAACAAATCACGCGGCAAGATTGCTATGACAGCTCCTGTTTCGCAGGAACAGACGGGGGAGAAAATACCCATGATCGCTCCGGTCAGTCAGCAGAGTGTACAGGGGAAGTGGGCCGTCAGCTTCATGATGCCGGCCTCATACACCATGGAAACTCTGCCGAGCCCCGATGATCCAAACATCAAACTGCGGCAGGTTCCTGCCCGTCGGGTGGCAGCTGTTCGCTATTCCGGTTTCTGGAGTGAGGAGAAGTATCTGCTCAACAAAGAAAAACTGGAAAAATGGATTAAAGATAACCGCGATACCGTTACCGGCGAACCGGTCTGGGCCCGTTACAACCCACCTTTTACACTGTGGTTCATGCGACGCAATGAGATCCTGATTCCGGTAGCTGCGGGTGCTAAATGATTCAGCCCTGGAGGATAGCATGTTGACATTGATTAAAACACCGACCGTAATTGAATCGGTTGGCAATAAGCCAAAGCGGATCGAGGAATATGTCGGTCGGATTAACTCGGCTACCGAGACACTGAGCATTGCAAAGATGGTGAGTGCGGCAGGATGGGAAGAACCGGGACAGACGCCGGAATTTGACGAGTATACTCTGGTGTTGTCGGGTATGCTTCGCCTTGAAACGGTAGACGGGACCCATGACGTATGTGCCGGACAGGCGGTGATAGCACCTGCCGGGCAATGGGTCCGCTACTCCACGCCAGAGGACGGGGGAGCGGAATACGTGGCTATCTGTCTACCGGCTTTCTCACCGGGAACGGTCCACCGGGACTCATGACAAGGAGGCTGCGCTTGGATTCATCTTGGCTGCGATACGTATACGACAACGAAAACCTATGATATTTTTTGTTACCGTGCTTCTCAAGGATATTTTTGAGCTTGGCAAGGACTTTCCGTGGGACCGTCCTGCTGCCTGCTTGAGATGCAACCATTACAAGGTTTGGGGACATGGTTTTGTCCCTCGTTATTTCGATGGATTTGTAGGCTGTCTGTATATGAAGTGTTATCGCTGCCCCTTGTGTTGTTGCGTTATGACGTCTCGCCCAGATACCCATTTCAGCGGCATCCGCTGCTGCAAAGAAACCATTCGCGCCTTGCTCGCTCTTCGTATAGCAAAAGACCGTTGGCCTCCTTCATCTCTGCCACTACCACGTATGCGTCATTGGCTGGCAAACCTTAAACGCCAAACTTTAGCGCAGCTGGCTTCCACTTGGAAAGAAGGACTGATAGCCGCCTTTACCGCTTTGATTGCAATGCGTATTGTTCCGGTAAGCCGGTCCATGTTAAGAGAGGTCTAGGGTCGGACCAAGTTAACTTACTGAATCAAAGCCATAATCATCCCAATAATAGCTGTTTTCTGATCTTAGAAGCACCTTTTTGGGGTAATAATCGGCACC
>VFJM01000086.1 GCA_009886055.1 Geobacter sp.
CGATTTCAATACGTTGATGGGGTGGGTGGACGGAATCCGCCGGTTGAAGGTGCGTGCCAATGCCGATACGCCGCATGATGCCAAGGTAGCCCGCCAGTTCGGCGCCGAAGGGATCGGCCTCTGCCGCACCGAGCATATGTTCTTCGACGCTGAGCGGATCGCTGCTGTGCGTGAGATGATTCTGTCCGAAGATGTTGAGGGTCGTGAGCATGCGCTGGCCAAGATACTTCCGATGCAGAAAGGGGACTTCATAGGTCTGTTCCGCGAAATGAAGGGGCTGCCGGTGACCATCAGGCTGCTCGATCCGCCGCTGCACGAGTTCCTGCCGCAGGAGGAGAAGGATATCGAGGAGCTGTGCAAGACCATGAAGGTTCCGGTCAACGCTCTCAAGCACAAGATAGAGACGCTGCACGAGTTCAACCCGATGCTGGGTCATCGCGGCTGTCGTCTGGGTATCACGTATCCCGAGATCTACAATATGCAGGTCACGGCGATCATGGAAGCGGCCTGCGAACTGGTCAAAAACGAAGGGTTCAGCATCGTGCCGGAGATCATGATTCCGCTGATTGCGACAGCCAAGGAGTTGTCGGTCCTCAAGCAGAATGCCGTGGTCATCTGTGATGAAACTATCGCCCGTTACGGTGTCAAGGTCGAGTACCTGATCGGTACGATGATCGAACTGCCGCGCGCCGCCCTGACGGCAGACGAAATTGCGGTCGAGGCCGAATTCTTCTCCTTCGGCACGAACGATCTGACCCAGACGACCTTCGGTCTGTCGCGCGACGATGCCGGCAAGTTTCTGCCGTTTTATGTCGACAACAACATCCTCCCCGAAGATCCCTTCGTGTCGCTCGATCAGAACGGCGTCGGCAAGCTGGTCAAGATGGCCTGCGAACTGGGTCGCGCCACCCGTCCGGACATCAAGCTCGGCATCTGCGGCGAGCATGGCGGTGATCCGTCATCGGTGATATTCTGCCACAACGTTGGGCTGGATTACGTCTCCTGCTCACCCTTCCGGGTACCGATTGCCCGACTGGCTGCTGCTCACGCGGTATTGGGTAAGTAAGTCACGACGATATATGCGGGCGTAGTTCCGGCCTCATGAAAAAGTCCGTTTATCCACTGCTAGCGCAGGGATGAACGGACTTTTTTTATCGTGCTGTTGCGGGAGTAATCGAGATGGAAGCGGCTACTTGATGATCATCAGCGACAGGTAATCCGGGGAATGGGAGGCAATTTCGCTAAAATCGGTCAATACCTTCTGGCGGGGACTGCCGACCCGCTCGACAAAGACGGTGGCATGTTCCCTTCCGGTTGTGCGGAGAAGCTCAACAATCGCCGGGAAAAGCGGTTTGACCTTCAGAAGCACAACCGTTTCGTAGGTTTCCAGCGCTGTTTTTATCTGCTCTATCCCGGCGGTGGCCGGTATGACAACCATCCTCTCATCCCCCTCTACGAGCGGGAGAGCGGCTTCTGAAGCGGCGGCGTTGATGCTCGATATGCCGGGAATGATTTCGATCAGAAGTTGCGGCCACTGTTCGCGCAGGATGCGCAACAGGTAGATAAAGGTCGAATAGAACAGCGGGTCACCGATCGTGACGAAGGCGACCGAACGTCCCGCCTCCGCATGAGCAGCAATAAGAGCTGCCGCCTCCTGCCACGCCGGGATCAGGCGTGACCGGTCGGAGGTCATCGGAAACTGGTGAACAATGATCTCCTGGCGACTCTCGTCGATAAATTCACGGATAGTTTCCAGCGCCACACTGGCCTCGGCAGGATTTGAGACCGGAGCCAGAATCACATCGGCAATCCGGAGGATTCGTTCAGCCTTGCGGGTCAAAAGTTCCGGGTCGCCCGGGCCAACCCCGACTGCATAGACCGTCGCCACTATTCGCCACCCTTCCGGGCTGAAATCACATAGACCGGGTTCTGGGCTTCAAACATCCTGTATTCGGTCAGGTTACGGGTTTTGGCGACGTTGATGCACGTCGCTTCAACAGTAAAACCGTGGTCTTCAAGAAATTCCACCGCTCTGGTGAGGGTATCCAGGGTCACGGCATTGATAACGACAACCCCGTCCGGCCGCAGACGCTGGGAAACGATGTCGATGATCTCATCCAGCTTACCGCCGGCCCCGCCGATAAAGACGCGATCGGGATCAGGAAGGTCATCCAGGCCATCCGGGGCGAAGGCCTCGATCAACTTAATGTTGCGCGCGCAAAATTTCTTCAGATTTTCGGTAATAAAGCCGACGCACTGCTGATTCTTCTCCACCGCATAAATCCGGCCGGCCGGCATCAGATTGGAGGCTTCGATCGAAACGGAACAGCTTCCGGCGCCGATGTCCCAGAGCACCAGATCATCCTGCAGCTGGAGTTTTGCCAGGGTAACAGCACGTACCTCCTGTTTGGTGATCAGTTTTTTCGAGGTGTGGAACTCGTCATCATCGATGCCGATCAGTGGGTAATGGACAAGGTTGGGTTCGTAGGTGCGGATCAGAATCAGGATATTCAGCTCGGAGGCCGCTATTTCAAGCAATCCGCGCACGGTCGTTTTGGTAAACTTTTCGGTCGGCATGCCCAGATCTTCGCAGAGCCAGGCCTCATACCCTTCGGCGCCGCGCTCAACCAGTTCGGCGGCGATCGCGGCCGGAGTGTTGACCTTGTCGGTCAGAACGCAGGCCTTCTCTGCAGCGATGATCTTGTCTACCGCCTGATGCATGCCGCGCCCATGCACCGAAACAAAAATACCGTCGTCCCACGGCTCCTTGATCCGGGCAAAGGCGTACTGCATGCTGGTTACATTGGGGAATATCTCGATACGTTCTTTGGGAAGGTTGCGAAGCAGGAAGCGCGAAATACCGAAAAAAGTCGGGTCGCCGGAGGCGAGTAAAACTACACTCTGATCGGTTTTTTTGAGAAAATCGATCAGTTCGGAAAGATCGCCCAGCTCCCGTTTCTCACCTGTAAAATCGGGAAAAATCGCCAGGTGCCGCTGATGACCGACCAAGATGTCGGCCGCGCCGATAATTTCCAGCGCCTTGGCCGGGAAGCCATCCCACCCGGTAAAACCGGCCCCTATCAGATAGATCGTTTGCTCTGCCATGGTGTGTGCCCCGTCCTGGAAGTC
>VFJM01000265.1 GCA_009886055.1 Geobacter sp.
CGACAATCGGCACCAGGGTTTCCGGCAGGGCGGTGCCGACAGCCGCGAAAATGCTTCCCACCGCACCGTCGGAGAGTTTCATTTTCTTGCCGAACCACTCCAGTCCATTGGTGAAGACCGTTGCACCCAGCAGAATAATCCCGAGGGCGACGAGTAATAGCATCCAGTCAAGCATGGTTACATCTCCACCCGCGTGACAACGCCCTGAAGCTTGGCTGCCGGGAGCTTGTTGAATTGAACGAAGTTGGGGGTCAGTTTCTTGAGGGTTGAAAAGACTTTCCAGACCGGGTTACCGGTGGCGATGTCCTCTATGCCGTAGAAAATGACTTTTTCCACAATACCGTTGTCCTTAAGCAGTTGTTCGATATCGAATATTTCCATGTATCCAGCCCTGATCTCAAATGCATCCAGCCCGGTTCCCAGAGCAGATGTGAGGCTGCTCTCCATTCCATAGGGTTCATCGGTTCGCACGATGGAAATCAGCACGTTGCGCTCGTAAATGATGTTGCTACGGATGGTACAGTGCACCAGATAAGGGGGGATTGTATTCCATTCTTTGACGAAAAACAGCCCGGTGCCGGCGATACGACCTTTTTTATAGATCTGCTCGTAACTCATCAGATAGGTTTCCATATCGAGCGGTCGAAGCGCTTTGTACAGGGCCTGTTGGCCCTTGGTCCAGATCAGAATAGCCGCAAAAGGAATAGAGGCAAGAATGAGCGCCCAATATGCTCCATTCGGAAGTTTGTGGAGTGTGGCTATCAGAAAGGTGAAGTCTACCAGCGTTATTAATACTGCAATGGGAACTTTCCATTTTTTTGTGGTGCGGGCGAAGATCATGGTCATCATTATTCCGGTAATGGTCATGGTGCCGGTAACGGCCAGACCATAGGCTGCGGCGAGGTTTTCTGATTTTTTGAAAATCAGCATGACCATAATTACCAGCGCCAGCAGGATCCAGTTTACCGCGCCAATGTATATCTGTGATTTCAAATGGGTGGAGGTGTAATCAACCTTTAACAGCGGCAGGATGCGGGTGGTGATTCCTTGATAGACAATTGAAAACACGCCGCTGATCAATGCCTGTGAAGCTATTACTGTCGCCATGATCGTCAATATCAGAAAAGGGATATACAGTAATGTTGATTGAGATTGAACCATGCCGAAAAGCATGTTTTTGGCATCCGGATGTCCCATGATGAAGGCGCCCTGTCCAAGATAATTGACAACCAGAGCGGCGAAAACAAAATACCAGGCCCTTGTGACCGGTTTACGTCCCAAGTGTCCCATGTCGGCGTAGAGCGCTTCGCCTCCGGTAGCGCAAAGAATTACTTCGGATAGAACCAGAAAACCGGCCATGCCGTTGTTGGTGAGAAAGTTAAAGGCATAATGGGGACTGATAGCTTGGATAATGTCGGGAAATGTGAAAATTGAGATTATCCCGGACAGGGTCAGAGCAGCAAACCAGACCACCATGATCGGACCGAAGGCCCGGGCAACCTTGTCGGTTCCCATGAACTGAAATATAAACAGGAATACCGCAATAATGGCGGCGATCAGTATCAGAACTGATTGATTCAATCCGCTAAGGCCCGGAATCAGCAGTGTGCCTTCAACCGCCGAAAGTATACTGATGGCTGGCGTGATAACGCCATCACCAAGCAGTAGTGAGACGCCCAGGTAGGAAAGAAATGTTATAAACAGCATCTGTCTGCCGGGCTTGATCATACGCACAAGGATCTCGCGCAGCACAATGGTGCCACCCTCACCTTTACGGCTCAGGCTCATGGCCAGCAGGGCGTATTCAATGTTGACCAGAATCATCAGGGTCCAGACTACCAGGGATATGATGCCGAAGACGTTTTCCGGGGTAGGCTTGGTCAGGACAAAGATGACGGTCAGTGTATAGATCGGGCTTGTGCCGATGTCGCCGAACACCAGGCCCATGGATTTAATGATACCGCCCCAGTAGGAGTCAGCTTCATCATGTTTCATTGATTGCCTCCGATAAATTAAGAATTCATTTTATATCATCACGTGTCAGGTGAGACAATATAAAAGGGTCATGCGATTCAGTGCAATAATGCTTTACAGCCGTGCTAAAGTTGCTACACTCGCGCTCCAAAGCAGACACAAGGGGGAATTTCATGATCAGCAGTAGTGATGCGGGCACATCCCATTCAGCAGTTATCCTGTGGAATAGCGGTGTTAATGACGATCAAATGATCTGCCGCTATTTCAAAGTTGCTCACCGCGACATGGTTTACCTCAAATTTATCCTGGAGGCGTATGAGGGGATGAATGTCATGAGCACTGTTGACAATAAGGTCGGCATCATTCGCATTGCGATCATGCCCGGGTTTGTTGCTGATATGGACGGTCTTCTGGCTGATCTTGGTCAGCAGGTGACTATGGAGCCGGTCCTGTGGCAAGATGAACGCTGTGAATTCTGAAATACACCATCGTGGTGCCCGTTATGCGCTTGTCCTGCTGTTGGCGGTCAACCTGCTTAACTACGTTGATCGCCAGGCGCTCTATGCGGTTTTCCCCCTGATCAAAGCTGACTTGAAGCTTTCTGATACCGGACTTGGTTTTCTGGGAAGCGCTTTCATGCTCTGTTATA
>VFJM01000213.1 GCA_009886055.1 Geobacter sp.
GCGCACCCGTTTCCTTGATGTTCCTGAGCTTGCGCTGCAGAATCGGCGCAGATATCTCCGGCAGCTTCATCGAATATGATCCCCCCATACCGCAACAGGTATCGCATTCAAACATCTCGGTCAGTTCATACCCCGCTTTCTTCAGCAACTCCCTCGGCTGCTCCGTCACTTTCAGCGTCCGTTTCAGATGACAGGAATCATGGTAGGTGACCGTGCCGAGTTTCTGCCCCGCCTTCAGAGTCAGACGTCCCTCATCGACCAGTTTCTTGACAAGAGTGGAAAAATCGATCGTCTTACCGGCCAGCTCCCTCGCCTTAGGCATCCATTCGATCTGCCCGACACTCTCAAAGGTGCTGATGAATTCATGTGCCAGCGCCACCGTGCAGGTCGGGCAGGCGGAGATGACATACGTCGCATCCACACTCAACAGCGCCTTGATGTTGTCGATGGCATTCTTTTCAGCAACCTCGTAGGCGCCGTTGTAACGGGCCGGAGCGCCGCAGCAGGTCTGCTCCTCCGGGAAGAGCACCTCAATGCCGGCCTTGTTCAATATCTTTACCAGGGCTTCACCCTGCTCCGGATAGGCAAAATCGATCAGACAGCCGGCGTAGAAAACAACCCTCTCACCCTTCATCTCCCTATCCTTCGGCTGTCTGATTTTTTTGAAGCGATCCCGGAATGGTTCTTCTGCGATGGCCGGCAGACTGCGACCATCAGTCAGATCCGCCAAAAACAGCGGCAGATGACGGACAAATTTGCCCGATGTAAAAGGCTTTCCGGCGATTGAAGCCGCCCGCAGCATGCCGTGAAACAGTTTGCGATTGTTCACCACGGCATAGATTGCCTTCTGCAGCAGCGGCACCCCCTGCTCCTGCACGAGCCGCCGCCGGATCTCCATAATCAGATCCGGAATGTCTATCTTTCCGGGGCAGACATCCTTGCAGGCGCCGCACTGGATGCAGAGCCCCTGGATATCTTCGGACTTTTTCAGCTCATCGAACCAGGCGGTCAGAATGGTGCCGATGCCGCCGGTATACACCTTGCCGAACACATGCCCACCCACCAGACGGAAGACAGGGCAGACGTTGAGGCAGGAGGCGCAGCGGATGCACTGCAGCGCCTGCTTGAACTTCGGATCGGCCGCCATCTCGGAACGGCGGTTATCCATCAGGATGATGTGCAGATCCTTCATACTCCCATCCGGATTCGGCGTCGGACCGGTGATGATCGAGACATAGCTGGTCAGCAGCTGTGCGGTGGCGC
>VFJM01000258.1 GCA_009886055.1 Geobacter sp.
GGGTAATCACCGTCATATAGACGGCATCGAGCAGACGCCACCCTTCGATGGACATGTAGCCGATCGTCCCCCCCGATATAAGCATCAGGAGGACAAAAAACGATATTTTGAGGTGCCTGACCGGATCCATAGTCGCAGCAGGTTACCTGCAAGGGTCCAAAAAAACAAGTTACTTTCTTCTGTCCGGAGTAAAAAACAGTACAGAGAACGGCAGCAGGGTACTGCTCAGCCGACCCGAACAAAACAGAAACGAAGCGTGTTATAATTGACAAAATCTGCATACTGTATACAATGTTGCAAAATTATCCTTGGAGCTATAATCAATCATGAAAAAGCCGATGGAAAAACACCTTACGCTGCGTGAAAAAATACTGGAAAACATCCGTGATGCCATTGTTTCCGGCAGCCTCAAGGCGGGGAGCCGGGTTTCGGAACCCGAACTTGCCGAGCGCTACGGAATCAGCCGCACTCCTATCCGGGAAGCCTTCCGCCAGCTGGAATCGGAGGGATATTTGACGGTGATCCCCCGCCGCGGTGCCGTAGTCAGCGAATTCAGCCCGAAGGACGTCGAGGAATTCTACGCCATCAAGAGTATCATGGAAGGGTATGCGGCCAGGCGGGCCTGTGAAAATCTGAGCGAGAAGGATCTGGACCGCCTTCAGGCCATCAATGACAAACTGGCTGAACTGGCCCGCATCGGCGATATCAAGCATTTCTTCAAGGTTCACAGTGACTTTCACGAGCTTTTCATCAAGGCCGCTGACAACGAAAAGCTGCATGAATTGATCGCCGGCCTGGTCACCAAATTTCAGCGTCTGCGCTTTGCCTCGCTCAGCCTCCCGGGGCGGATGGCGATCTCGGTGCAGGAACACGAAAAAATCATCGACGCGTTCCGGAGAAAAGACGCCGATCTGGCTGATACCCTTGTCCGGAAGAATGCCGAGTATGGCGGCCGGGTGCTGATGAACGGCTCGACCTCCGCAAAAAGAAGCTGACCCCGTATTTTGTGACCAAGTTGTTGCATCCCGGCTAGAAACTGCTATATTGCTTGCGGAGAAACAATTAATGGCCGCATTCAAATCTATCGCACTGATACCAGCCGCCGGCATGGGTAAACGTATGGGCGCCTCTATCAACAAGCAGTATCTGCAGTTGGACGGCATGCCTATTGTCGCTCGCACCATCGCGGTCTTTGAAGCATCGCCACTGATTGAATCCATCTACCTAGTCATCCCCGCCGATGAGATTCCCTATTGCCGTGAACATGTAGTCGAAGCCTGCGGATTCCGCAAGATTGCAGCGATCATTCCCGGCGGGAAGGAGCGCCAGAACTCGGTTATGAACGGCTTGAATGCCATGCGGGAACACGTTTCCGATGATGACGTCATCCTGATTCACGACGGCGTCAGACCACTGATAACTGAAGATCTGCTGCGGGAATCAATACGGACAGCCAGACTCCACGACGGCGCACTGGTGGCCGTACCGGTCAAAGACACCATCAAGACGGTGCATGGCGGTGTCGTGAGCGGCACCCCCCCCCGGGAAACATTGTGGCAGGCCCAGACTCCCCAGTCATTCCGTTTCGGAAAGATTTTCAGGGCTCATCTGTCCGCCGAGACGGACGGTTTTTCCGGCACCGATGACGCATCTCTGGTTGAACGTACCGGAGGAGCAGTGCATATTATTCGGGGTGATTATCGCAATATAAAAATAACCACGCCTGAGGATCTGATCCTTGCCGAAGCATTCCTGTCCATCATGGAAAGAGAGCGTACCCAATGTTAGACCAACATGTGGATAAGATTTTGATTGTTGATGATGAGGAGGAAATCGCGCAGGCTTTGAAGCTGTTCCTGGACGATGAAGGATTTGCTTCCTCGCTGGCTTCTGACGGTGCCACTGCGCTTGACATGCTCGAAAAGGAAAAAGATTATTCGGTTGTCCTGCTTGACATCAGTATGCCGGGGCTTGATGGCGTGACGGTCCTGAGGCGGCTCCATGATGCGGGGAGCGATACTGCGGTTATCATGATGAGTGGGTACGGCAATGAAGAACTGGCCGTGGAGTGCATGAGAAACGGCGCAGAAGATTATATTTCCAAGCCGTTTGCCCTTGAAGACATGCGGCAGAGGATTGAGCGGGCGCGGGCCCATCGCCGGGCACGAATAGAGAAACGGCAGCTGCAGCAGGAAAAAGAAGACTTCATCCTGATGCTCTCGCACGACATGAAAAACCCGCTTACCGCCGTAATCGGCTCAATCGATATCATTCGCGAGGGGCGACTCGGCGCGGTCAATGAGGAGCAGGGAGAATATCTGCAATCGGCGATCGACAGCTGCAATGAAGTTGTCATCATGATCGACAACCTTCTCGATATCAGAAAGTTTGAAGCCGGAAAAATCCAGATGGCGATCCATCCCTGCAATGTCCATGAACTCATCAGCAAAGTGGCCGATCAATTTGCACGACCGGCCAGTCATGACGGCATTGAACTTACGGTCGATCTGCAGCCCGGCACCTCTGAAATCGCGGTTGACAGGAATGCATTTACCCGAGTCCTCGGAAATCTGCTCGGCAACGCGCTTAAATTCACTCCGGAAGGAGGCAGAATAGCCGTTTCGTGCCGTTCTATTCATGGAGATACGGTACGGGCGCTGAAAATACCGGCGTATGCGACGATTCCTCCGGATTTCCCGGAAGGGAACTGTTTTATCAGGGTGGCTGTTCGTGATACCGGCAATGGCATTCCCACGGACGAACTTGATCGCATTTTTGACCGTTATACCCAGTTCACACGAAGAACAGAGCGGGAACGTGGCGGAGCGGGGCTGGGGCTGGCTTATTGCAAATTAGCGATTGAAAGTTTTCATGGCATGATCTGGGCAGAGTGTGAAGCAGGGCACGGGAGCAATTTTGTCATTCTCTTGCCCTGCTGTTCTGAGAGCAGCAGCGGCGGTAAATAATCCTAGCGGGGTATACAATGAAAAAAATCATACTGTTATTACTGTTACTGGCTGTTGTCATAGCCTCTAAACCTGCAGATGCGGACACCCTTGATTTCAGCAAATCAATAACCATCGGGAACGGTCCGAAGACGGTCGTTGAGTTCACCGATCCCGATTGCCCCTATTGCCGCAAAGCCGCCAAATATTTTGGCGGACGGAGCGATGTCACCCGCCACGTCTTCTTTTATCCGCTCCCCAGCCATCCCAAAGCAAAAGAAAAGGCCCAGTATGTATTATCTCAAATGGACCGCGCCACAGCCTATCATGGGGTCATGTCAGGGAGAATGGACTCTCTCCTCACGTTTGAGGGGATAACCGCCGCCGGGATAAAATTACAGGGAGAACAACTTGAAATCGCCCAGAAACATAAGGTTGATTCCACGCCGACATTTTTGATCAACGGCAGAATCATCGTGGGGTTTGATCAGAAAAAAATTGAAGAGGCGCTCGGCAAATAATAGTTACATCGTACATCCGCTAAAACTCCATCGGCATGGCCTTGACCTGTGCAGCGGTAAAGACCGGGCCGTCCTTGCAGACATATACATTGCCAACGTTACAACGTCCGCACTTGCCCAGGCCGCACTTCATCCTGTTTTCAAGAGTCGTGTAGACCTGTTCGTCTCCGAACCCGAGCTTCTCCAGCACCGGCAACGTAAACTTGATCATGATCGGCGGCCCGCAGACCAGGGCTATCGTGTTCCCGGCAGATGGTGCAGTTTCTTCGAGAATTGTCGGCACAAAACCGACCTTTCCGTCCCATTCCGGGCCGTTACCGCCGGGATCGACCGTTTTTACCAGCCTGACATCCCCCCGCTCCTGCCACTCAGTTAATTCCCGTTTATACACCAGGTCGTCCTCTGTCCGGGCGCCATAGACAATGGTGAACGCGCCGAATTTGTCGCGCAGGTCAAGACAGTTCCAGATCAGGGTCCTGAGCGGCGGCAGGGCGATACCGCCCGCGACGAAGACCAGATTTTTGCCGTAGAACTCTTCAATCGGATAGGAATTGCCGTAGGGTCCGCGTACCCCCATGGTGTCTCCCACCTCCAGGCGGCGCAGTTCTTCCGTCACCCTCCCCACCGACCGGAAGCAGCACTCGATGTACCCCGCCCGGGTTGGTGAAGACGCGATACAGAAGGTAGACTCTCCTGCCCCGAAAGCGGAGTATTCGGCGAACTGTCCGGCCCGGAAGGCGAAGCTGTCCCGCACGGTCTCATCCTGGAAGACCAGGCGCAGGGTGCGCACGTCCGGTGTCTCGTCGATGACCTCCGCGACGGTAGCCAGGTAGGGGAGGTAGATGTTCTTGTTGTGATCACACATGATTTAACCCAATGTTGAATGTTGAATTTTGGATTTTGAATTCTGGAATACATATCGAACCGATTCTGCTTTTGTACAGCTCAATTTAACATTAAGAATTTATAATTGTATCTATAATTGCCTTTATGTCGATCCCGACCGGACAGATGCGGACGCATCGGCCGCAGCCGGTGCAGAGTGTCTGGCCGAATTTGTCATCGTAGTATTTGAACTTGTGCATAATACGGTTTCGGTAGCGCTTGGGCTGCAGGTCGCGGGGATTGTGCCCTGAGGCGTGGTGGGTGAACTTCCGGAAGCCGCAGGAATCCCAGCTTTTCCTGCGCTTGCCCGCTA
>VFJM01000141.1 GCA_009886055.1 Geobacter sp.
AGATTTAAACTCGGATTTTCGTATTCGGTTCCTGACAGCAACCAGGAAGATCAGGATCAAAAATTTATTCGTTCTGATCTGGGGGCTACTCATACGATTAACTTCAATAATAAAAACGACACAAATCTTTTTGGTCCTTCAATCGCACTCCAGGTGAGTGATTCACTGTCAGTCGGCGCAACACTGTATGCCCATAAGCGCAGTACAGAAGCAATTCTTAACAACTCAATCGTTTCTGATTCCGGGACCGGTTATGTATGGTCAAACGGTTATACTGAAAGCGATGAATGGGGCCTTAGGCCGATTGTTGGAGTTATGTGGGCTCCGATGGACAAACTTTCATTGGGTCTGACGGTTGCAAAAACGGTTATTCTTTCATCTGATATATTGACTCAAACCACTTTTTCCTCAGATTCAGCTACATTTCCCGCGACGACGTATAAAACGTACGACGATAAAAGGAAATACCCGTATCAAGTAACCGTCGGAGCTGCATTCTTTCCGGACAGTTCATTACTGCTTTCCGGTGACCTGAGTTATTATTCCGCCTATGATTATACGTTGGTAAACACTTTAAATAAGCGTAAGGCGGTTATAAACGGAGCGTTGGGTGCGGAGTATTATGTCAACAAAAACTGGGCGGTTCGGGGCGGATTGTTTACTGATTTTGCAAATACTCCCAAAATCGTAAACGACACATCCAATCAGTATGAGCACATCGATCTTTTCGGCGGTAGTTTAACCCTGAGCCATTTTACTAAAAACACTTCAATATCGTGCGGGGGGAGTTATAAATATGGAAATGGCAAGGCAAAGGTGAATGGAGGAGCAAACGGCATCCAAGATGCTACAGCCAGCAACTGGACGATCTTCGTTTCATCCTCCTACTCATATTGACAAAGTCTGGAGTAAGACTCTTTTTTAGCTATTCAGTGTCCATCCAGTGCTTTCGGATGGACACTGCTTTTGAAATAAGCGACTATGGTCTTGGCAGGTACGTAACCAAAGCCGACTAAAAGTGTGGGGCAAAGTATGAGCGAAATGATTTTTCTGTTGCTGCTTTTTGGTCTTCCGGCCGCCGTAGGGTTCAAGCTGGCACTTTCCCGTGGTAAAAACCCCCTGCTGTGGGGAATGCTGTCCGGGGTCTTTCCATTTTTTCTGCTTGTCCTGCATTTTCACAAGCCCACCCATGAAATACGCGGGCATTTCCATAAGTGCGCACATTGCGACAGAACGTTTCCCTGGAAAGACACCGTGTGCAAATACTGCGGGACAGCAGTTTCCGATTCCAAAACTATTTAATACAGACTTTACGAACTTCCTTCAGGTCGGTCAACCCCTGGAAACATTTGAGTATCCCGTCCTGTTTCAGGGTCGTCATGCCATCTTCGATCGCCTGTTTTCTGATGAGCTCAATTTCTGATTTTCGTTTTACCAGTGCCTTGATGGCATCAGTCCCTTCAAGCAATTCATGAAGCCCCAATCTACCCTTGTAGCCGGAATCTCCGCATTTTGGACATCCGACCGCCTTGCAAAGCCTGATCTCGTCAGGATTGATGCCTGTCTTTGCGAAGCCTTCAGCTCCGTATTCAATAATAATATCTTCAAGTTCTTTCCGAGACGGGATGTATTCCTCTTTACAGGAGCATAACCGTCGCGCCAGACGCTGCGCCAGAATACAGAGGATCGCATCTGAAAAGCTGAACGGGTCGAGTTCCATGTCGAGCAGGCGGGTAATCGTTTCCGGTGCCGAGTTGGTATGAAGGGTTGAAAAAACCAGGTGACCGGTCAGGGAACATTCGACACCGATTTCGGCTGTTTCCTGGTCTCTCATCTCGCCGACCATGATGACATCGGGGTCGGCGCGCAGAAACGACCGAAGGGCTGCGGCAAAGGTGAAGCCTATCTTCGGATGTACCTGTACCTGGCGGAGGCCGCGCTGAGTTATCTCGACCGGGTCTTCAGCGGTCCAGATTTTCGTGTCGATTGTATTGATAACCGAGATAGCCGAATGAAGCGTAGTGGTTTTGCCGGAACCGGTTGGGCCGACGACCAGCACCAGTCCGTACGGCTGTTTGACGCAGGCGTCCAGAATGCGCGAATTGCGTTCGGTCAGCCCGAGTTTGTCATAGGGAATCGGTTCCCCGGACGCAAGCACACGCAATACGACATCTTCGAGCTGGCCGGCAGTCGGTACCGTTGCGACGCGCAGTTCAACATTGAGGGGGCCGAATTTTTTAAAGTCAATCTTGCCGTCCTGCGGCTTGCGGCGCTCTGATATATCCAGGTTGCACATGATCTTGATGCGCGATGGAATGGCGTATTTGTATTTGTAGGGAATCTTCTGGTAGACCTTGCAGCGCCCGTCGATTCTCATCCTGACCTGCACATCTTCTTTGCCGGGGAATGGCTCGATGTGGATGTCTGAAGCCTTGTTGTTAACAGCATCAATAATAATCTTGTTGACCAGCTGGACGATAACGCTGTCCTGTTCAGAAACCCTCTGTGATTCCGATTCGATTTCAGGGTCATCGCTTGAGTCAAGTTTGTTCAGAATATCGTCGATGCTGCCGGGGGTGCCGGAAGCACCGTGATAGTAGAAGAGGTTGATATAGCTCAGAATGTCTTCACGGAAGGCGCCGATAAAGCTGATGCGCTTGTATTCGGGGTACACGAACTTAAGCATATCCTGTCGCCCGAGATCAGCCGGGTCATCAATTATGATATGCAGAATGCCGTTCTCTATCTTGTATGGAACCCACCATTCCTTATTAAGTCGATCCGGTTTAACCCGTTTGAGTAGATCATCTTCAAGCGGCTGCGACGTTGGGTCGTATCCGATAAATTCGGCGCCAAAATAGAAGGAGAGGTTCTTTGCCATATCCTCTCTGCTGATTCCGAATTCACGCATCAGAACTGTGTCCATGCCTGTCTTTGCAACATCGGGATGGGTTGAAGCCATTTCCAAGAGTTTGTCGTCAAGCAGATTCTTGTCCAGCAGATAATTATAGCGCGATTTGTAGCGAATGACTTTTGTGGTGACCGAAAGTCGGTAGATGTTGTGGATGGCGATCGAGAGCGAAGTTGCCAGTTCCATGGCATAGCTGATGTCGGTGTTACCGTAGGGAACATTACCTTTATTGTTGATGATCTGAATAACACCGATAAGCGTTTTCTGAAACTTCATCGGTACGCACAGCACCTGTCTGGTGAGAAAGCCGGTTTTTTTGTCCCAGCTGTCGTCAAACTTGAGGTTGCTGCCGATCATCTTCAATTCATGCTGATCATACGCATTTTTTATGTTGATGATAATTCCGGTGATCGCGCAGTAGCCGGCAAGGCTCGCATCGCTGATCGGCACAACGATCTGCCGGACTTCACTGCCGCTCTTTACTTTCGATATCAGCAGGTTGCGTTTGGCATCCGCCAGATAGATCGTTATGCGTTCAGAGTTAAACAGGCCTGCAATACTATCCTTTATAGAAATAAGGATGGTGTTGAGGTTGTCGGCGGAGTGGATTTCATTGATTTTGTCCATCAGCCGTTTGCGATATTCAAGCTGTTGTCGTAAAGCGTCTGTTTCCTGATGCATGGCACGATCCTTTTTACGGGAAATAAAATCGTGTAAGAGTAGCAGATTCAGAGCATATCTCAAGCGTTATTAATAGCTCTTGAAACAGGAACAACGGCAAAAATAAGCGCTATTTCCCTGTTGATCCGTTACTCTGTATTATCCGGCTGCGTTTTTTTGATTTTGAGATGACTTTGCCTGGTGAAAATGGTAAAGAATGCTTTAATCATATATTCACGTAGTGACTGTTTGCCCGGGAGGGGCCATGAGATTGCGGGTATTGGGAAGTGCCGGTGCAGAACTGCCTGACTTCAGGCCCCCGGCTTTTCTACTTGATGATCAAATACTCCTCGATGCCGGTACGATCGGTTCGGTGCTCAGTGAGGAAGAACAGTGGAAAATTCATACTATTTTTATTACCCATTCTCATCTGGATCATATCCGGAGTATTCCCGCTCTGGCTGATAATATCATCATCACAAATCTGCTTCACACGGTTTCTGTCCAGAGTACGGTTGAAGTCATTACGGCGCTGCAAAATCATCTGTTTAATAATATCATCTGGCCGGATTTTACCAGAATTCCCTCTGCTGAAAATCCCGTCATAAAGTTCACGACGATCACCCCGTATCAGGAGTGTATTGTTGGTGAGTACTCGATTACGGCTATCCCGGTTAACCACACAGTTCCAACCGTCGGGTATGTGGTGAAATCCGGCGGAAGGACGCTCGTTTATACCGGGGACACCGGCCCGACTGAGGAAATATGGACGTACTGTTCCGGTGCAGACGCCCTGATAGTTGAAGTATCTTTTCCCGACTCGATGAAGGATCTGGCGGAGGTGACCAAGCATTTAACGGCGTCCATGCTGGTCGAAGAACTTGCGAAAATAGACGTATTGCCCAAACGAATTCTTATTACCCATCCCAAACCGCAGTATTACGATCTCATCCACAAGGAAGTAGAGGGGTTGGCGATTAGTGGCGTTGAGCTGCTGCGCGATGGTTCCGTGTATGAAATCTGAAAGATGCTGAAATGGAGACCCGTAGGCCCGGCCCATTTTGTTTATTAACTGTAAATATATTTAATCTTGCTAAAACAGCTGCTTTTC
>VFJM01000285.1 GCA_009886055.1 Geobacter sp.
TGTTGCTGATTCATGTCACTGGAACAGCGGTTACGGGTTGAATGTTTCGAAGATCTGAATAAAAGCAAATTCCTGACTCATAACTGGAGAAATTCATGCAGACGGTATTGAAGAACCTACATAGTGTCCCTGGCGTGATAGGCTGCCTTTTGATTGACGACGAAGGCAATGCCATTGCGAATTCATTGCCTTCGATTTATGATGCTGCATCACTTAAAGAGATCAGTACTATTGTTGCGCAAAATGTTGAGGGTTTACAGGATTATACCGGTAATGTCGTTTCCCTTGATATGCGCTTTGAACATGGCAGGTTAATTGCGAAAAAAATGCCCAAACACGTTCTGGTACTGTTATGTCAGCCGACCATTAATATCCAGCTGCTGCTGATTTCCCTGAATGTAGCAATCAATAAACTGAAGCCTCTCGTTCTGATGCAAAAGTCTGCTCCGAATACTTCCCAGCCGCCTGTTCAGGAGGCTCCTCAGGCCGCACCTGCCGCCGGCACTGTCCGCACCAATGATAAAGGGATTATTCTGACAACGAGAGTTCTTGAAAATACATCGGACATGTCAGCCAACTCCCTGATTGGTCCGAAAACTGCTGCTGCCATCAGCACTTTTTTTCATGGTCTGGAGTATAAAATTCTGCTCCTGCAAAACACTAAAAACGGGAAGAGTGTCAAGGTTCCCGTCAAAATAATAAGTAATGATCCCAACGGGAACTACGATGGCATCATCGGAATAACGCCATCCATAGCCGGAGACCTGGGCGCGAAAAACGGTGATGATCTTGTTATTACCGTCTCAACGAGTAAAGGTTTTTTTGGTTGAAACGAGATAAAAGATAACCAATACGGATGGTGCCCTGTCTATACATGTAGCAGATACGGCGTCCAGGAGTATTTGGCAGGTAAAAGGGCCGGGAAACAGTTTTCCCGGCCCTTCTTTGTGTGCAGCAGGCATGGTGCGTGCCCTCTCAACGGTCGATTCATTGCTAATCTCCCTGTCTTGTCACTTTACTTCACTTGGCTGAACTTCCCCTCCCATACGTTACCCTCAATATGTTGAAGTTCCACCAAATAGTGTGGCTGCCGCGTCGTCTTATACTTCTCTGCTGTCCACTCATTTCAGTCTAATTCCTTATTATTTCAGGATGAA
>VFJM01000019.1 GCA_009886055.1 Geobacter sp.
CTGTTCAGGCGCTATTGCCATGAATGCGTCCACAACGACCGGATCAAAATGGCTGCCGCTTAGTTTCCTGATCTCTGCTGCCGCCTCCTCGTAAGTCATGGGTGATCTATAGAGCCGTTCTGACGTTAACGCATCATAGACGTCAGCAACCATAAACATTCGTGCCCCGAGCGGGATATTCTCACCTTTTATCCCACGAGGGTAACCAGAACCATCAAACTGTTCGTGGTGCGTATAAACAATTTCCGCGGCGTCCTTCAAAAAACCAATCCGTATCACAATGCGGTATCCTGCTTCCGGATGTTTGCGCATTTCATCCCATTCCTGATCCGTCAGCTTGCCTGGCTTGAGTAAAATCTGATCCGGTACGGCTATCTTTCCCACATCATGCAGCAGCGCACCGAAACCAATCTCCCGTTTTGTCTTTTCATCGACTCCGAGCCGGTCTGCGATCAATTCGGTATACTCCCGCACCCGTTGGGAATGCAGGCGGGTGTTGTGTTCTCGAAGATCCAATGCTGCGACCAGTCCGAGCAGGGTCTCCTCGTTGGCATTGGCAAGATCCAGAAGTAGTGACCGCTGACGATCAAACAGCCAACCCGGAATAAGCCCTATAACCCAAAAACCCGCCAGCTCTCCCAATTGATTTGCCTGTTCCATATAATTTCCCGGCCAGTCAAGCAATGCATGCAAGGAAAAGAGAACACTCACGACTGTTGTCGTTATTATCGCTCCCCTCAATCCAAACCAGGCGGCAGCTATCACTGGAGGTAGAAAGTAGAGCTTACGCAGAATAATGTGGATTTTGTGATAATAGTCCGGTTCCGTGGGGGTTGCATAGTGCAGCAGGGCGGTTATTCCGATTGCACTCACCAGAAATATGATCTTGTTTTGTTTAGTCACCACATCTCCCTTGCATAATTCATGGTTGTTTCGGGCTTAACGCCGTACGATATCTCGTACGCATGCTAAACAGCTGTAGAAAATTCTCCGATTTCAGTGAGACAATGTAGCATATTCATTATAAATATTACCAACCTCGGCAACTAAAACAAGTTTGATATTGAGTATATTCAGTATCTTAAATGGTTTAATCGAACATGGCATGCAAGTTGATATAACTACTACATATCAAACAGGTTCACACCTGAAAAACTAAAAGGAGAATAGACTAATGAAAAAGAACATGATCGTCGGAATGGCAATGGCAATGGGGATACTTACAGTGGGTGCTTTATCGGCTTCAGCCGCGGACACAGACTTCAACATGGTTGCCTGCGCTGACAAGCAGGCTCACCAACAGTTTAATCATGAGACTGCCGGCTTAGCCAGTGCGTTGAAAGCAAAGGAGATCGAATTGAAGGATCTTGTCTACACTGAAGGTGCTTACGATTACCGCAAAGCAAATGAGCTTGAAAATGAAGTGAACGAGTTGAAAGGCAAAATCAATACTGCGGCACAAAAACATGGTATTCCGGCTTGCAGCCACAGCTAGATGCACTTCGGGTTCGTGTAGACGTATTCATCAATTAACAGAATAATAGGGACACTCCCAATTAAGGAATAATACGGGGAGTGTCCCAATGTTTTTCCTACGAAAACTACAGTTTCAGCACAAAAAAAGGGGGGCCTATATGCCCCCCTAGTATCATGATAGTTCAGTCTCTGCCACGATCGTGCTGTTTTCGATCACGCTTTTCTTCCTGCCGATCTTCCTTATCGCGACGGCGGTCGTCTTTCGACTCTTCCCTATCGCGTCGACGCTCATTTTTCGACTCCTCCCCATCGCGGCGGCGATCGTCTTTCCATTCTTCCTTGTCGTGCCGGCGTTCTTCTTTCATCTCATGCTTCCGCTCATGGTCCGGGCGGAACTGACGCCCGCGGTAGTGGTCCCGATCATTGCGATAAACGCGATACTCACGGTCGCGGTATGAACGGATCTGCTCAATCCGGTGCCTGCGGATACCAGGCGGCAGCTGCCGGTATGGGATTCCAACCCAGGGACCGTTATGACTCCTGGAACGATGCCAACCGTTGCCAGAGTACAGATAGTAGTAATTCGAACTGAAGATTATGTCATATGGCGTGTCTACTCCGACAGAAAAACCAAGTCCGGGGGGGGCGAGAAAGAGCGGTGCCACATCAAAACGGACTGGCGGGGGGCCTGGTACAATCACCCGTGGAGCCGGCACACCAACATTGACATTGACGCTCACCTCTGCCTGTGCAAACGATGCTGCTGTGATGGCTGCTATCAATAGAGCCAGTACTGTTTTTTTCATACAAGATCTCCTTTAATTTTCAATGACAATACCACCTCTAGCACGTTCAGTGCCGACTTATTCCGTTTCGGCCACATACAGCATGGATACCGCGTGTTGAGCTGATATCCGGTCCTGATGATGGTTGCCGTAAACTGTGCATACACCTTATTTGGGGCAGCTACGGCTTATTACAGACAGATGGGGGGTGGTTTTCGCAGAACGCAATCGTGAAGCCGGATGGCTGCACGCAAAGCGAGGCTGTCGAAGCAGGGTAGGATTGCGGCTGTTGGTGAGGCTACTTGACCAGATTGAATTGATCGATGATCCTTTGGCGGTAAGCGGTAATGTCTTTTTCAAGGGACTGAAGAATTGACACTTTCTGCTTGATGCTTTTGAGATGGGTGTCCAGCAGCTCGGTCAACCGCGGCATGATCTTCTCCGGCACCTTTTGTTCCTTGTCAAAAAGAATTGCCAGTTCCTTCATCTCCTCCAGAGAAAGCCCCAGTTCCTTGACCTTCAGGACGAACTTGAATCGCTTTATATCCGCTTTTTCATAATACCTGACCCGCCCGTCAGTCCGTTTGGGGGGCTCTACCAGCCCGAGCTTTTCATAGAGACGGATTGTCCTGGTCGTGATGCCCAGCGTCTCGGCCAGATCACTGATCTGCATATGGTCTTCGTTACTCAGTCTCATACTTCACCCCTACGTCAATTACTGGCATATAAAGCCATGTTCATTTTTTTGTCAAGATTTTTAAGGTTGTTGTCACCCTCTCTGTATAATAATGCGGATACGGGCATAAGCAATTTGCACTCTGACGAAACATCGTCTAAACTCCTGATCATCTTCGCGTGACACGCTTCATGCCGGCATAACCGGCAAGAACCGGCCATGACAGGTGAAACCGCCAACACGATCAGCAGCACATCTATCTAAAAAACCGGCCCGGAAGTCATGCTGACTGATTCGCAAAAAAAATTTCCTCTTATAATCGGTCATCGCGGCGCACCGCGGGAAGCGCCCGAAAACACGTTGGAATCCTTCCGCCTCGCCTGGGAACAGGGGGCGGATGGGATCGAGGCCGATTTTCGTCTCACCGCAGATGGCCGGATAGTCTGCATGCACGATGAAACAACCGGCCGGACAACCGGCGTTGATCTGAGGGTCGCCGACACCTCCCTGAAGGAACTGCGCCGGCTCGACGCGGGACACGGGAAAGGAGCGGCCTGGTCCGGAGCGGTGATACCGACTCTTGATGAGGTACTGGCTGCGATTCCGCACAGCACCTGGTTCTTTATCGAGATCAAGAGCGGCCCGGAGATCATTCCCCACCTGGGAAGAGTGCTGCAGGCATCGGGACTCTCTCCGGAGCGGTTCAGGCTGTTGGCGTTCAATGCCGATCTGGTCGCCGAACTCAAGCGGCAGTTTCCCGACTGGCGCGCCTGCTGGCTCTGCGATTACCGCCACACCCTGCTGAACAACGTCTGGCGCCCCTCCCGGGCCGGCGTACTCGACACGCTCCACCGCACCGGTGCCGACGGCCTGGCCAGCGCCAACCGGGCGTTTCTGGATCGGGATCTGGCAGAGACGCTTAAAGGGCTCGGCAAGGAACTGCATGTCTGGACCGTTGACCGGCCGTCTGCTGCGCACCGGTTGTGCGCGCTGGGAGTCGACTCGATCATGACCAACCGCCCCGGCTGGCTGCGGCAGCGGCTGGCGGAGTCTCCAGCGCCATGAGTCAACCACGGGCAGAGCTTCTGCAAAGGCTGGATGACCGTTCCCGACCATGGGACATCATTGTGATCGGCGGCGGTGCTACCGGGCTTGGGGCGGCCGTAGATGCAGCCGGCCGCGGCTACCGCACCCTGCTGCTGGAGCAGGGGGATTTCGCTTGTGGAACATCGAGCCGCAGCACCAAACTTATCCACGGCGGCGTGCGCTACCTGCAGCAGGGCAATCTGGCACTCGTCCGCGAGGCGCTGCGCGAACGGTACATCCTGCTGAAGAACGCCCCGCATCTGGTGCATGACGTCCCCTTTGTCATCCCGCTCTACAGATGGTGGGAGCGTCCCTTCTACGGCATCGGCATGGCGTTGTACGACCTGCTGGCGGGTGTCCACGGCCTGAAGCATTCCCGGCACCTCAGCCGGGAGGAAACCATTGATCTCGTTCCAACCGCCAGACGGCAGAACCTTCGCGGGGGGATCGTCTACCACGACGGCCAGTTTGACGACGCCCGCCTGGCTGTCTGCCTGGCGCGAACCCTGGCCGACCTGGGCGGAACACCGCTCAATTACATGAATGTCAGCGCTCTCGCCGCAACCCCGGGGGGGATGACCACCGTTACCGCCATTGAAGGTGAAAGCGGCAGGGAATACAGGCTGTCCGGCCGGGCGGTGATCAACGCCACCGGTGTCCAGTGTGATCAGGTGCGGCGCATGGACGAACCGTCCTGTTCTCCCCTGGTCACCCCGAGTCAGGGAGCACACCTGGTTCTTGACCGTTCGTTCCTCCCCGGCAGCTGCGCTGTCATGGTTCCGCATACCGATGACGGACGGGTCTTTTTTGCGATTCCGTGGCATGATCGCGTCATTGTCGGCACCACGGACACACCCCTTGACACGGTCACGCCGGAACCGGCTCCCTTTCCGGATGAGATCGATTTCCTGCTGGCCCATGCCGGACGCTGCCTCGAACGCCAACCGACCCGCGCCGATGTTCTCAGCAGTTTTGCGGGGCTCAGGCCGTTGATCGGAGGAAAGACGGGGAAGAAAACAGCACAGCTGAGCCGTGAATACCTGCTGTCCGTTTCCGCCTCGGGGCTTGTGACCATTACCGGCGGCAAGTGGACCACCTATCGGAGCATGGCCGTTGCCGCGGTTGATGCTGCCGCCAGGCAGGGAGGGCTTGATTCACGCCCCTCGACCACCCATTCACTGCACCTGCATGGCTGGGAGCCGCCATCATCGCCACCGGGATCACCGGATGGGTATGGTTCCGACCGGGAGGTTCTTGAACAACTGACGGGCGAGCACCCTGCCTGGAAAGAGCGCCTGCACCCCCGTCTCCCCTATACAGCCGGCGAGATAATCTGGGCGGTGCGCTCCGAATGGGCAAGGAGCGTGGAAGATGTGCTTGCCCGGCGCACCCGGGCCCTCTTTCTGGACGCCGGAGCCAGCCGCGAAATCGCCCCCCTGGTGGCCCGCCTGATGGCAGCCGAACTTGGACGCGACCAGATCTGGCAATCCCGGCAGCTGGAGAGTTTTGACGCAACTGCACTGCAGTACCTACCGACCTGAGAGGGTGTGAAGAAAGGACCGACCATGACTTATTCCGCCTATCTTGCAACTGGGCAGATGATAGCTCTCATGCAGAGTTTCTCCAGGATCAAGGTCTTAACCCACGGGCAGGAGTCGATTCCTGACGGCTCGATCATCTTTGTCGTCAATCATTTCACCCGGCTCGAAACCCTCCTGCTTCCCTACCACATCTTTACGCAAACTCACGTGCCGGTCTGGTCGTTGGCCGATCACTCCTTTTTTGAAGGCCCTCTGAGCGGTTTTATGGCGAAGATCGGGGCTGTTTCGACCAGGGATCCTGATCGGGATCGCCTGATTGTCAAAAGCCTTTTGACCGGCGAAACCAACTGGATAATATTTCCGGAAGGACATATGGTCAAGGACAAGGAAGCCGTTACCAGTCCTTCAATCTTCGGCCTGTATCGCGGCAAGTTGCGGCTTGCCCATACCGGGGCTGCAAATCTGGCGCTGCGGACCGAATTCTATAGAAAGCGACTGCAGCACCTGCTCACAGAAAACCCTGCCGAAGCCGAACGCCTGCAGAACAAGTTTCAGATCGAGGATCTGAGTCCGGTCCTGACCAGAAAGACATGGATCGTCCCGATCAACCTGACCTATTATCCCCTCCGGGCACGGGAGAACGTGCTGAGCACACTGGCCGACCGCTTTGCCCATAACATCTCCGAACGGCTGAGGGAGGAACTGTTGACCGAGGGAACCATGTTCTTCGAGGGAGTGGATATCGACATCCGCTTTGGCCAGGCCATCCCGGTTTCAGATTATCTCACCTCCTCCCGGATCAAGCAGGATATGTTCTCCCTGCGCCAGATCGATTTTGACGACCTGCTCCCCTCCCTGCCGGCGATGCGCCAGGAAGCGACGGCTCTGATGAACCGTTTCATGTCCGACATTTACAGTATGACCACGGTCAATCACGACCATCTTTTTGCATCACTGCTCAGAGCGCTCCCCTTCAGCAAAATTTCCGAGGAGGACTTCAGGCGGCGCGTTTTTCTTCTGACCGATCTGGTCCCCGACAAAACGCTGGTCTTTTGCCACCAGAGCCTTGAGATTGGTCAGGTGGCCCTGCTGACTGACGACCGGTACCACAAATACCGTGACTTCCTGGCGTTGGCCCGGGAGACCGGTGTGGTCCGCTGCGAAAAGGGGATTCTGTTCAGAAATACCGCTAATTTATCCGCAGGGAGTGAATTCCACCGGATACGGATTAAAAACCCGCTCGGTGTGGCGACAAATGAAGTGCAGACGCTTTCAGCCCTTAAACGACAGATACGCTGGATGGCGTGGCTGCCGGAAATGCTGGTCCGGCACCGGGTTGTTGATGTTCTGCTGCGCCAGGCGGCTGATCAGTTTGAAACTGATTATGTACGCTTTCATCGTCCGGACGAGTCCAAAGAGCGTGCTGTCGGCGCGCCGCTTCTGCTGAAGGGTTCTTCACGTCGACTGGGTGTTGTACTTCTGCACGGCTTTCTGGCGTCCCCCCGTGAAATGCTTGAGCTTGCAACCTATCTCCACGGTAAAGGGTTCTGGGTGTATTGTGTCCGCCTCCGCGGCCACGGTACCGCCCCTGAGGACCTTGCCACGCGCAGCGGGAGCGACTGGATTGAATCGGTGGATTTAGGCTGTGCCTTGATGAGTGCCCTCTGCACGCAGGTCGTGATCGGGGGGTTTTCTTTGGGAGGTGGCCTGGCGCTCGATTGTGCCGCTCGTATTCCCCGGCTGGCCGGTGTTTTTGCGGTCTCTCCTCCATTCCGCTTGAAGGATTTTTCTTCACGATTCGCGTCTGCTGTCACAACCTGGAACAGAGTCATGGATACGATGCACTACCACGGGGCGGCAAAAGAGTATGCCACGCAGACCTCGGAACGGCCGTTGATCAACTACGCACGGGTTCCGATAGCGGCACTGTCGGAGCTGGAGCATTTCATGGAAGGTCTCGAACCGCGTTTAGCAGATGTGAAGATGCCGACTCTGGTTGTACAGGGTCTCGGGGATCCGGTGGTCGATTCTGAAGAAACGGCACGTATGTTCAATCTGATCGGAGCGGAACAGAAGCGGTACCTGCCACTCGACTTCAGTCGTCATGGGATTCTTGCGGGTGAAGGGTCTGAAAACGTTCATGCGGCAATCGGGGCTTTTTTCGACAGGCTGTGATTCGAATCCAGGATTGCACAGCACCGCCCCTGACGTTTATTCGGCAGGGGCGGTGCCGTTACGGCATTGTTGTAATGTTTCCGATCTGACTCAGCGCGAACCGTTCCCGCGAACGGGCCAGAGATAGTACGGCTTCCCTTCCTGTTTCGGAGCGAGCTTGCCGTTGGTCAGATCGGCGGTCCAGATTTCGGTCGGCGATTGGCGGGTGGATGTCCAGTACTCATAGTCCCGCACGTCGATAAAGCCTATCTGACGCAGCTTCTGGTAGGGCCAGGTATCCATCTTTGTCTGGTCATACCCCATTGACTTGGCATACTCGATCAACTTGGCCATCTCCTCTTTGGAGGGAACCCGCCAATCGGCATATCCGGCATAGTTGGTTTCGTTCAGGCGTTTCATGTATTCATAGACATTGTCGTCACCGCGCCAGATAAGCTGGCGACCGGGCATGTTGGCATTTCTGGCCCAGGTAAGCCCGCTGTTCTGATCCACAGCCGTTTTTTCCAGAAAGACAAAATTCGGTTTGGCAGCGGAGCAGGCCACCAGAAACAGTGCTGCCGGAAGCAACAAGAGCAGTTTTTTCATAGCGCTACCCTCCAAAAGTGCCGCGTTTGAACACCTTGCGGATTTCTTTTTCATCTGACCATTCCAGAATGCCGGTTTTCAGATTTTTAAGCGACATCGTAAACTTGTAGTACACATCGGTGGTGCTGCCGGCCCTCTGCCTGATCTCGGAGAAGTTGGCTGTCAGCAGAAATTCGGCACCGATCTGCTGGCCGAATTTGACGGCGGTCTTTTTATCAACCAGGCCGCTGTCCTGCTGGGTCCTGAGCTCTTCGATGGTCTGGGCATCAGTCGTGCGATCTATAAAGCGGAATTTGCCGGAACGAATCAGCTTGGCCCGGATCGAATCGGTAATAGATTCTGTATCGATATGCTGCATCGTTTTATTCTTGACCTTATCAACACTCACAACCGGTCGCCGTGAAGAGGTGATTTCAACCATGGGGGGAAAGGTAATCATTGAATCGACCATCGTTTCGGCGATCTGCTGCAGATCGGATGAGCCGAATTCGGTCGAAACCGGCTTGGCCGAACCGGCATCTCCGTACTGCATGGTTGATGCGCAACCGGAAAGAGATAACGCGCCAATCGCCGCTGCTGCCAAAAGTACTTTCATTCCATTTTTCATACGCTGCGTCCTCGCTTCTTTCATGGAGTAATTTCTACCGCTCGTTTTCGCGGAAATGTCGATGCAAACAGGACGATACAGTCGTTTTTAATCCGGTTCGCGAATTTTAAGCTTGAATTCCCTGGCACGGGGGTCCGGCGCAACACCCTGCACGGTCTTGGCCTCACGCCCATACAGGATCAGCGGTTTCCAGGAACCGGCCCCGGAATTGATTTCAAAACCGCCGGCATCATACCATTCGAACCGGTACTGGAACGGCAGGGTATCCCTGTCCCTGGAGCGCAACGTGGCCTGAGCCCTCATAACGTCGCCCGCCATGGCGCTTTTTACATCGACGATCTGAATATCTCCCTTCAGTCCGCTGTTGTTGAACACCACCTGTTTTTCAAGCGACCGGGCACCTTGTCCATCCCATGTCATCTTGCCGGTCGTTTCCACTCCGGCCGTCGTACTGCAGCCGACCAGACCCAGCGACGCAATCAGAGCAGCCGCTGCTATCCCGCTCGCAACGAAATTTATCTTCTGTTTCATCATGTCCCCCCTTATTTCCACTTGAGTGGTTTTTCGCTTGAGCCCGGGGTACTCCCCGTATCACCTTTTGTCCCGAAATCCGGCTGTGTCGCATCAGGGGGCGGTTCCCCTTCAGCCGCGCGGCTGGCCGCCGTTTTAATAAAGCGGACCACGCATCCCTTGGTAATACCCATGTCGTCACCGCTTATTGTTGCATAACTCTGATTTTTATCAATCCGGCTGATCACCGCCTGTCCCACCGGCACCTCGTTGCGGAACAGTTCGCCGCTGTCTTCATCCTTGATGTTCTGCACGGCATATATTTCCACCAGATCACCTTTATTGAACCCCGCCTCGCTGCCACGGTTGAACAGGACCTGTTTGCCGGTTACCGCCAGCACCTTGGCCGGACGGAGAACGGCAACGACCTCTTGCGAGAGTTTTTTTGCCATCTCCTTCGCCAGCGCAACGATGACTTCATCACTCCCTGAAAGCTGCCCTATCCGGGCGTTCTCAACCTCTTCGGTTTTGGTGAGCTGTATGCTGGGGGAGTCGGGGAGGAGCTTGCCGGTTGTCGTATCAACGATCTGCACGACCGCCGACAGAAACAGCTTGCGACTCAACGACGCCCGGCCAATCGCCTGATGCCGGGTCGTTTCAGACTTGTCCTCAAAGCCGTCAATCTGGGGGAGGAAGGCGAAGCTGGCGCCAGCCATCTTGCCGGTCTGTGCAGCGTTCTTGTCATTCGGATCAACCGCAACTGCAGCAAACCCCTGTTCCAGTTCAATATCAGACTTGCGGCTCCGCTCCACCAGCTGAAATACGCGGGTAGCGTTCAGCGCAGAAATGAACTGGCTCTCCAGGGAGTCAAATACCCGCTTCAGCTCGGACAGATGATTCTTTTTTTCCGCCATCGCAATCACCGACGGCTGCACCTTGAGAGCACCGATAAAGATTGTGTCCTGCTCCCCCGTGCTCAACCCGGCAGCGAAAGTCAGAAGCGGCGACATCAGAATCACGAATGATACTGCGGACAGCGCTCGTAAATATCTGTTCATCAGACCTTCTCCTTTCTATTTGTCAATTTCGGTTCCCGGTGCTTCCTCAATGCGGTCAGGGCTCTCTTCACGCTTTTTCATCCCGCCGTCCGAGATCGCCTTCTTTGAGTAGGCATCGGCGTCGCTCTGCTGCTTGTTTATCTCGATGTATCCCTCCCGCTCTTTTCCTTCCATCTCGGTTTGCATCTTTGCACTGGCGAGGTCAAGCTTCAACTGCTCAAACGTGGAGTAGCGCTTGAGCCCCTCCGCCGAGAGTTCAAGCGTCACATTCAGTACCTGATCGGCAAAGATGTTGACCGTTTTGTCCCACGTGGTAAGCCACTGCCTGGAAATCCGCAGTTGATGCAGGCCGGGGGCAGCCACGAACCGGCCGGGGGTAGAGCCGATGGCCGCGCCATCCAGCTCAACAGTTGCCCCTTCAACATTACTCTTCACAGAAAATTCCACAACCGCTGCCGCTTTGACGGTTACGTCACGAATTTTCTGAATCTTGTCACCAATATTTTCCGCGACCTTGAGCGCAGCGGCATCCAGCAGCTTATTGGCAACTTCGGTTGACTCGATTTTCAGACCCTCTACCACGGCAATCCGTTCGGAAACGGAAACTGAATCGCCATAGACGGTCCCCCCCTGATTCCCTTCCAAAACCTTGGCAGCGATTCGGAGCGTGTACATGTAGCTTCTGTTGTTACTGCCGTAGTGGGTGCCCTCCCCTTTGAAGGTGCGTGTTTCCTGGCCGAACGAAGTCAGCGAAGCGATCACCAGATAATCTGCCCCGATCATCCGGGCGATCCGGAGGGCGGAAGCGCTAGAAACAGAGTTCTCAATGCCGCCCGCGATGTCCGATCCTTCGGCTGCTTTTTCAAACACGCTGACGTCACGCTGCAGCGACGGTTCGAGATCGCTGGCCTCCCGGAACCTGGCAAGCACCACACTGCGGTCGAGCACTGAAAAACCCTTTTCAGTCAGGCGGGTCGTCAAGAGATCATTCAGCACATCCAGCTTGTCGGTGAATTCCGTTCCGGCCCGGTTCTGAATAAAGATTGCCGCCCTGAGCGGCGGATCCGGCGCTTTGTCAGCGGCCAAAGCGGTCAATGGCGAAATGATGGAAACAACTGCCATGCAGAGTGCACACAGAATCTTTTTCATACTCGCTCCTCCCCTCTAACTTACAAACCCCGATACACTGGATACGTGCGTTAACGAAGCTATTAAAACGGCGTGACCGAGCTATAGATCTGCCGACCGGCCCGAACCACCTGCAAAACGGTTTTGCCATCGGCAGATATGGTAACATCCGCGTATGCCGGACCACCTGCCATCGGATGCTGCAGAGCCAGCCTGTAGCGGCCGGACGGCAGTGTCGTCCGCAATATCTGGGCGTTGGCGGGCAGGGTGAGCCAACTGCGCAGATCGGCGCTCTCACTGACAATGTTCCAGATATTGGCGGCAAACTGGCCCAACTCCCCCATCTTCTTCTTTGCTCCCGCCGCAGTCACCCCTTTAGCCACCGCCCGGACAATCTGGCGCGTGGCGATCACCGGCGCCTTTTCTTTAAGCGCCTTGACCGCCAGGGCCCGGATATCACAGATGGGCTCGGTGCTGCCGATGAGCTCGTTTTTGTTGAGAATCCGCAGCGGAACCTGAGTCGACCACTTTTCCTGATAGATCGGGAACGCTATGGTGACAAGTCCGCTTCTACTGATGGGGATGGGAATTTTAATTTCGTGCTTCTGAGGAACAAAACCGTCCTCGAACAGGACCAGAAGCTCGCCGGAACCGGCCCCGGTCTCATCGATAAATTGCTCCTTTTCAACCGAAAAGCGCGTTCTCAACTCGGCAAGTTCATCGCCCATCTCGAGCTTTGCCGCCAGACGCAGCACATCTTTCTGCAGATACCTGTTATCCGGATAGATCTCCAGCGCCTTTTTGTAGTCGATATAGGCATCACCAGGCTGCTGGAGCAATTCATAGATAAACCCGGAAACGTAGAACGTGTATGCATTCTGGAATGAATTCTTTACCTTGCCGGCCACCTCGTCCATCTGGGCATACTGGGTGTTGATCCGGGAGACGCCGTTGGCCCCACCATTTTTTCCGGATAACTCGTCCTGGCTCTTTTGCAGCTCCTTTTCAAAGCGCTTCAGGGACTCGTTCTGCTCGGCATTGGCACGGCGAACCTCGACCCCGGCCCCCTCAAGATCCCTTTTTTTCAGATAATTGAGCGCCTGATAGTGGTGCAGCAGTACCCGTTCGTACCCCTCCCCCTCGTAGGGGATCGCGTTATCATTGAGCAGTGTTGCCGCCGCATTAGCGCCGATAGCGGAGGCGCTGACCAGCGCTTTTTCGTCATTCTCCCTGATTTTTTCAATCGAAGCCCTGAAGTCGGACATACTGACGTCACTGTTTCCAACCACCTGGGCATATCTTCCTCGCTCCATGTTGTAAAGAATCAGGTCATTGCCTTTGCTCTCACTCAGAAGAATTTTCGATAAATCGATCGGGGTGCGATGTGACATGGAGGTGGTAAGAGGCTGGATTTTATTGGGGTATGCGGTAAAGGTCGAGTTAGCGGCACAGCCGGCCACCATCAGAAGTGCTGCCAGAGTTGCACCCTGCCTGCAGGGCTTCAGTAATGCATTCACGTTCGTCCCCTGATGAATATCCGGAAGTTTAGAACCTGTTTTTCTGACCCTGCCCGACTGAGATCTGCCTGTCTGATCGAACAATCTCTCAAATACGTCTCGTTGTCAATAGAGAACCCTAATTTTCACACTCCGCAAATCGGAGTTCAAACTTCGAGTGGTATTTTACCTCAGTTATTGCTATTGAGTGATGTGGGAGAATACAGCCGATTTATCTGAAGGGGAGTGAATAGTGTCCAGTACAGAGGGGGAGGTCAGGGTCGGCACCTCCGAGTTCCGGCGTATCAACGTGGCCCTGTTCTGCGCCGGTTTCGTCACCTTCGTTACACTCTACGATGTACAACCGCTCCTCCCGCTCTTTGCACAGGAATTCGCGGTGTCACCGGCCGTAGCCAGCCTGCCGCTCTCGTTTTCAACAATCGCTCTGGCACTCGGCATGCTGGTTGCCGGTACGGTTTCCGAGACCTATGGACGCCGCCAAATCATGACGACGGCGCTATTCCTGACGTCGCTGCTGGCAGTGGCGACCATCTTCAGCCACTCGTTCCAATCCCTGCTGATGCTGCGACTATTGCAGGGTCTCGCGCTGGCAGGTGTCCCCTCGGTGGCGATGGCCTACCTGGGGGAGGAGATGGATGGACAGGCGATCGGCCACGCCATGGGGCTCTACATCAGCGGCAACGCGCTAGGGGGGATGACCGGGCGCATCGGGTCGGCGCTGCTCTGCGAGTATGTCCCGTGGCACACGGCAATCGCACTGATCGGTGTCATCAGCCTGTTGCTGAGCCTGGTCTTCCTGAAGAGCCTCCCCCCCTCCACCAACTTCCGCCAGCGCCCGTTCAGGCTGCGCTACCTGTTCACATCGCTGTTCCAGCACCTGCACGACCCCGGACTGCTCTGTCTCTACGGACTGGCCTTTCTTTCGATGGGGGGATTCGTATCGCTCTACAACTACATCGGCTTCCGGCTGCTGGCTGCACCCTACAGCCTCAGCCAGTCGCAGGTCAGCCTGATCTTTCTGGTCTATCTGCTCGGCTCGTTCAGCTCGGGGGTCGTCGGCCGCCTGATCCAGCGTTTCGGTCGCCCCTTCATGATCAGGCTGACTCTGGCGACCATGCTGGTCGGGACCCTGATCACCCTGGCCGGGTCGCTCGTGCTTATTGTAGTGGGAGTGGGGATTTTTACCTGCGGTTTCTTCAGCGCCCATGCCATCGCATCGAGCTGGGTCGGGCGGCGCGCCCGGACAGCCAAGGCCCAGGCCTCGTCGCTCTATCTGTTCTCGTATTATCTGGGTTCAAGCATTTCCGGCACGGCGGGTGGAGTGTTCTGGGTTCACTTCGGCTGGAGCGGGGTGGCGGCAATGATCACGCTGCTGATTCTGGCGGCCTTCGGGGTGGCCGCGCTGCTGTTGCGGATGCCGGCTGTGGAGTAGATTTCCGTCCGGAAAGGGTTCTTTTCCCCTTGGCTTTCTAACCGGGACAATAAATTCCTCATTTCCGAATTGGAACCCACGAGAAAAAGCTACCCTTTCTGGCTCTCCAGTTCGTCCCAGCGCAGGAACGCCGCTTCCAGCTCCTGCTCCAGCACCGCCAGACGGGCATTAACGGCGACCACCTCTCCTCCGGCGCTCTTGTAGAACTCAGGATCCGCCAGGCGGGCGTGCAACCCTTCCTGTTCCTTCTCAATGGCGGCGATCCGTTCCGGCAGCGCCTCCAGCTCGCGCTGGTCATTGAATGAGAGCTTGCGGACCTTTTCTTTCTGCGGTTTTCCCTTTTCAGGCGCCGTCTTCTGCGCCGCCTGTGTTGCGGCAGAGGCCTCAAGCGCGGCCTGGCTCAGCCAGTCGTCATACCCTCCGATAAACTCCCGCACCGAGCCATCGCCGGAGAGCACCAGCGTGCTTGACACCACGTTGTTGAGGAATTCGCGGTCGTGGCTGACGAGCAGCAGCGTGCCGGGATATTCCATCAGCAGGTCTTCGAGCAGGTCGAGCGTCTCGGCATCGAGATCGTTGGTCGGTTCATCCATCACCAGGATATTGGACGGTTTGGTGAAGAGCTTGGCGAGCAGCAGCCGGTTGCGCTCGCCGCCGGACAGGATACTGACCGGGGAACGGGCCCGCTCCGGTGAGAAGAGAAAGTCCTGCAGATAGCCGATGATATGGCGCGACTGGCCATTGATGATCAGGGTATCGTTCCCCTCCCCCACGTTCTCCTGCACGCTTTTGTCCATATCCAGCTGTTCGCGCATCTGGTCGAAATAGATCACCTCGCGGCGGGTTCCGAGCTTGATCTCCCCCTGCTGCGGCTCCAGTTCGCCGAGCAGCAAGCGGAGGAGGGTCGTCTTCCCCGACCCGTTCGGGCCGATGATCCCGATCCGGTCGCCGCGCATGATCGTGGTGGAGAGGTTCTGCACAATCGGCCGACCGTCGTAGGCAAAGGTCACACCGGTCGCCTCGGCGACCAGCGCCCCGGAGCGGTCCGCCACCTGCAGCTGGATTTTGGCTGTTCCCTGCCGTTCCTGCCGCTGGCGGGATTCTTCACGCAGTTTTTTAAGCGCCCGGACTCTCCCCTCATTACGGGTACGGCGGGCCTTGATCCCCTGCCTGACCCAGACCTCTTCCTGGGCGAGCTTCTTGTCGAACAGCGCCTGGCGGGATATCTCCGCCTCCAGCAGCGCTTCGCGCCGCTCGACGAATTCGTCGTAGCCACAGGAAAAGGCGTAGATCCGTCCCCGGTCCAGTTCCGCCACCCGGTTGGCCAGCCGCCGGGCAAAGGCGCGGTCATGGGTCACAAACAGCACCGTCCTGACGTTTTTGGCCAGAAACTCCTCCAGCCAGAGGATGGTGTCGATGTCAAGGTGGTTGGTAGGTTCGTCCAGAATCAGGATATCGGGGCTGGATACCAGGGCGCGGGCAAGCAGCACACGGCGCTTGGTCCCCCCCGAGAGCTCGGTGAATTCCGCCTCGGCGTCCAGGTCCAGCCGGTTCAGCACCCGCTCCACCTCCTGGTGCAGGTTCCAGCCGTCATTCTCCTCCAGCTCTTTTTGCAGCACCTCCAGCCGTGCCAGTAGCTTGTCGCTGCAGTCATGCGCCATCTGGTGGCTGACATGGTGATATTCAGCCAGCACTGCGGCAGCGGTACCCATGCCGGAGGCGACTATGTCAAAAACAGTCCCGGTCAGTCCCGGCGGCACATCCTGAGTAAGCGCGGCCACCTTAAGCCCCTGCAGCCGCTGCACCTCGCCACCCTCCGGGGGGAGTTCGCCGCCGATCAGTTTCAGCAGCGTCGATTTACCGCTGCCGTTGCGCCCCATCAGGCAGAGCCGGTCGCCAGGCTCGATCTGCAGGTTGATGCCGTTGAATATAGGGGGGCCGCCGAAGGCCAGGGTTATGTCGCGAAGGGATATAAGTGCCACAGGTACCTCTTTAAATGGTTTTCTTTTTGTTACTGAACGGGCATGGCTTTGACCTGCCGGATTTTCGGGCAGGTCGTAAGCCTGGTTTGGAAGTTCAGTTTTATATAGCTGTCAGGTTGCGATTACAGTGGTTTCAATTCTGACGTGGAGGGATTTCTTAATGGTGGCGAAGATAGTCGATAGATTCTCCATGGTTGGATTTCCGGAAGCGGAAAGCATGCGATGAAGACTTTTACTTGGTTTTTGAACTTCTTCAGCTAATCGCTCAAATCCGACTGTTGCGTTTATGAGGTCTCTTAAAATCAGTTTTGCGGTTGCGGAATCACCATCTAGCAATAAATCGACCGCTTCATGAAGTAGTGATTTGGCAAAATCAGGGTCACACTCAACCCGCTTTTTTATGGTTTCTTTGAAGTCTCTTGTCAGGGCCACTTTGTCCTCCCTTAATCTATTTCTTTTTCTGTTTGGCTTTTCGTTCTTTGTACTCTTTCCAGATAGCTTCTGCCTTGTCGATATCCTTTTGCTGTCCTTTTTTGGTTCCGCCCCCAAGAAGAATTATCAGCTTATCACCGTCTTTACCGATGTAAACTCGATAGCCTGGCCCCCAATCCAACCGGTATTCTCCGATTCCTCCAAGCCATTTTACGTTGGAAAGGTTGCCCTGTTCCATTTTGAGTTTTACGATCGTAATTTTCGCAGCTGCAATGGTGTCCAATCCCATGAACCACTCTTCGTAAGGGCTTGTTCCATCTTCGCGGAGGTATTCTTCAACTTTATAACTCATGGGTGCATAGTATCCTATATGTTACTATTATTCAATGGGGAAAATTGCATTGATTTAGCAAATTCCACGAATTGCAAAGACAACTAAAAGAAGCACCAGTACAAACACTCTATGGTCAATCACAAAATTGGCTCCGCTCGATAATATAGGAGTTCGAGAGGGACGCTGTTATCTATGTTTCTAATTCAACTAATTCAGCCAATAGATAAATAGATAAGAACGTCCCCACAGGCCTCCCCAGCTAAATTAAAAGGCCGTTGCCATCCTCGATATTTGAAGTTGACTCACGACCTTATAACCTATCTTCATCATTTATAAGGAAGACAGCGCTAGACGTTTATGCCGATGTGACGACCATCAGCCAGTTCAACATCCAGAGACAGTTTACCGCCAAGTGCCTCAATGTACCGTTTGAGAGAAGATATTTTAACTTCGTGGCCGCGTTTTTCAAGATTGGCGACGGATGGCTGCGATATTCCAAGTGCAGTCGCCAAATCATGTTGCGACATCTCCACTGTTTGACGTAATTGAGCAAGGCGAAGTTCAAAAATTTCTTGATCCGCTTGGGCACGTGCTGCCGCTACGACAGCAGGGTTTACTTTTTTAATTAATTCCGAAAGTTGCTTTGCCACAGCTTACTCCAGTTCTTGCAGATAGTTCAGAAATTCACGCTCTGCAATAGGTATCATGGTTTCGTAAAAATGTTTATTTCCGGTTTTGTCACCGCCACATAGCATCACGGCCTGGCGAAGAGGGTCAAAGGCAAAAAATACCCGGTACGGTTTGCCTTTGTGTTGTACGCGGAGTTCTTTCAGGTTCTTTACCTTGTCAGTTCCTTTGAGACTATCAACGTGCGGCCTGCCTAACATAGGGCCGTATTGCTCAAGAACTAATATGGCGGCCAACACGTCTTGTTGCTCCGAAGCATCCAAGCCTAGAAACCAATCATCGAAGTATTCAACCGTAACGATTTTCCACACCATAGTTCATTTCCTTAAATATAAAATAGCTTGCACGCTATATAATGTCAAGGCTATATTTTGCGGACTACTTTTCTCACAAGGTGGCTGTGAACCTCGTGTTGTAAGGTGGATACCCTGACGAATTGCTGATACTTCACGGAATTGGGGATGTAAAACCTCCGGCAAAGAGTGAATTGTAAAATTGAAAAATCCAAGCTGAATGCATAGGGCTTTCTTCTGCCCTTAGATGTTTGTAAATAAGTTCGCCTTTATGCCCGATTTCGTTGTGGTTGAAGTTTCCTTAAAGATCCACCATTTCTTTTGTCAATTTTCTATACATATGGATTTTTATTTCTGCCTTGTCACCTAGCACCTCTTTGTAGTGGTGATAGTAAAGGCCCCGGATGGTACGTTCCATGACCGCATTATATGAGTCGCTGTCCCATAAAACCGCTTCAGCTTTGCCGTATACTATTCCACTTTCGGTAGTGAGATATACTGGTTTTGCGGTAGACAGAATGTGCCTTTTCAGTTTTTTATTGCTGTTCAGCGTGTTCATAGTTTTAATTCTCAATAACAGGTCAGCTCTTTCGTGGGACTCTGCTGCATGTAAGCTCAAAAAGACTCCGAACTTCTGGTCACTGTCAGATGAACCACTATTGCACACCTCACAGGCTTCAACGGTGATTGTATTTATGGGGCGGGGTTTTGCAAAAATGGTTTTCGGTGGC
>VFJM01000345.1 GCA_009886055.1 Geobacter sp.
GTATCGACCTCGGCCTCTTTCAGCTCCTGGAGATAGGTTTGAGCAGTCAGCCGCGCGACCTGGTTGTCGGTCCACCCCTCTTCGGCCAAAGGTACAAACAGGGGACAGGCGCGGGTCAGAACCTCGGCATCAGGATTCAGGCGCTTGATCGCCCTGGTGTAGGCACTGCTGCGAATAGTGCCGGCAGTACCGATAACCCCGATCCGCCCGGAACGGGTCACCTCAACCGCCCGGCGTGCCCCCGGTTCGATGACGCCAACCACCGGGATCGACAACTGGCGCTTGAGAGTGGGCAACGCTACTGCCGAGGCGGTATTACAGGCCACGACCAGCAGCTTGATATCCCGCTTGATCAGGAATGAGGCGATCTCGCCGGCATAGCGCGTTACCGTTTCGGGAGACTTGGTGCCGTACGGAACACGTGCCGTATCGCCGAAATAGATTGTGTCCTCCTGGGGAAGTGTCTGCATAATCTCGCGCAGCACCGTCAGCCCCCCTACCCCGGAATCAAATATGCCGATCGACTTCCACGTCACTGCAACGTCACCTCGCGTATCAGAATACTTTTTCAAGAATTGTGAACTATATACTTTTTGGTGTCATTCAGGCAAGCCATTTACTGAAATCTGTCCCCTCAAAATCATACCGGGACATGCTACGTGACGGATTGCTGATAATTGCATAATTTTTATGTTCAAGCGGAGCGCAATGCAGTACTGTTACGCCGCAATCAGCTACTTCATCCGGGGGTGTATATGTATTCCATGGACAATGTCGGCAGAAACACAATCGCCATGGTTCTGGCAGGTGGAAAAGGGGAGCGCCTCAGTCCTTTGACTTTGCGTCGGGCCAAGCCGAGTGTCGCCTTTGGCGGGAAATACAAGATCATTGATTTTGTATTAAGCAACCTGTTCAACTCCGGCATCAAGAAGGTCTATATCCTGACCCAGTACCGCGCCTATTCGCTGAACAAGCATATCCGCGAATCATGGGGCAAGTGGACCGGACTGGGCGAATTCTATGTGGCAATCTCCCCCGAAACGAGCAGCGAGAGCGAAGAGTGGTTCAAGGGGACCGCCGATGCAATCCTCCAGTACCTGCGCTTTGTGGAGTCCTCTGATGCCGATTACGTTGCAATATTCAGTGGCGACCACATCTACAAAATGGACATAACCCAGATGATTCAAGCGCACCGCATGAACCGGGCCGACATAACCATTGCTGCCCTTGAAGTGCCGGCAGAAGAGGCCAGTCGCTTCGGCGTTTTTTCTGTGGATGACGATGCCCGGGTCATCGCCTTTAACGAGAAACCGGAGGTGCCGGAAACGATCCCGGGGCGCAATACCTGCTTTGCGTCGATGGGGAATTACATCTTTTCCACTAAAAAACTGATCGATGTGCTGCTGGAGGGAAAGAAACAGTATGAAGATCTGGATTTCGGCAAACATGTCATCCCGATGATGCTGGCGGGTGGAGACCGCGTATTCGCCTACAACTTCAACGACAACCAGATCCCGGGGATGAAGGCCGAGGAGCGCGGCTACTGGAAGGATGTCGGAACGATTGAGGCTTACTACGAGGCCAATATGGATCTGATCGATGTATCACCGCAGCTGAACCTGTATAACTACAAGTGGCCGATCATGACGAATCAGGGGAATCTGCCTCCCGCCAAGACCGTTTTCGAAGACGGCGACCGTACGGGTGTAAATATCGATTCATACGTCTGTGCCGGCTGCATCACCAGCGGCAGCACCGTCAGGCGCTCCATCCTCGGCCCGCTCTGCAAGGTTAACAGTTACAGCCTGGTAGAAGAGTCGATTCTATTTGAAAACGTCACCGTCGGGCGGCACGTGAAGATCAAACGGGCTATCATCGACAGGGGAGTGGTTATCTCAGACGGTTCGACGATCGGATATGACACCGATTCCGACCTGCGTAACGGTTACACGGTCACCGAATCGGGCATTGTTGTTGTGCCGCGCAAGGACAAATAACATAGTACATTTGACACTGAGACACAGGGGCACTGAGTAAAACAACTCTCTGTGTCTCAGTATTAAATCTGCAGTTTATGAATGATTCTTTCTCTGCTATTTTAAAATCCTGCCCAGGCATTCCAGCAACCGCCTGTTCTCATCACCGGTACGTACCGCAATTCGGAAAAACCTGTCTGACAGCCCCATAAAACTGGCGCAATCACGTATTAGAATCCGGTAGGGGAGCAGGCGCTCTTTGAGTTCGCGGGACGTCATGCCATCCTTGATCTCCACCAGCAGGTAGTTTACGCTCGAAGGGTACAACCTGAGCTGTGTAAACTGCCCCAGACGTTCGAAGAGCGTGCGCCGTTCCTGCCGAATATACTCCAGACTCTCCTGATTATGCCGAAGGTCCTGAAGAGCCGCTGTCCCGGCCGCCAACGCCAGCGTATTGACACTCCAGGGGCCGCCCATCGAGTCCATCCGTTCGGCAAGGGCGGCATTGCTGA
>VFJM01000140.1 GCA_009886055.1 Geobacter sp.
ATGAAACCTTGCAGCATGCCCCGGCTCTGCCGGAATGAAAGCCGACTCAGCACCTCGTGAAAGTCCCCGAAACGATCCTCATCAAGGACCCCTTCAAACAGCCTCCGCAGGATGTCTGGTGCAAGCTGCCTGATTGGGAGATAAAACTCCATCTCAGTCTGCCAGTCCCCCCTTTTCAATTGTGACAGACTGAAATCGGCATCATCCGGGATAATCCGGGCGGAAGTAACATCCGCTGCCATACTCCTGACGGCCGGCAGCCACTGCTCGTGGAAGCCGTTGCCAGCCAGTGCAGAGCTGGCAGTAGTGGTGATCGAATCACTGTTCAACTGAGCGTAATCAAGCAGCTCAAAAATTTCATGGAGACAGGTTCCGGCTTTTGTGCCCCGCGGGAAGTCAAATATCGTCAATCCCCCCGCAGAGTGTTCAGGCACCATCGGAACTGCTGCCGTATCAGCCGGTACCGGATCGTGGTCATGCGGTTCAAAGACATGCCCGGCGCCGCAGGTCATACCGCTGAAGCTGGCAACGTGCCAATCGTCGCGGGGAGGGTGCCCAAGCGTTCGACAGGTATAGGGCGAATCACCGGAGGCGCTCCTCTGGAACCGGGGAGCAGGATCATGCAAAGGCATCATCCCGGCGGAAATGCCGTTGGCTCTGTCCTCTGACAGCAGCCGCATGTCATCAAGAATTGCCCGGTCGCCCAGCGCTGAAAAACTTTTGACATCCCTTGACGCTGACCCGCCATGCAGCAGCTGAAAAAGAGGCGAGTCGGACGCGCCGTTGATCCCCCCCCATACGGCATAACAGCGGAACTCTGCCCGGGTCAAAGCCACATACAGGAGTCGGACGGCCTCACCCTTCCTCTCTGCCGCGGCACGCTGCAGGTGTTCAGCCCTACCCGCAAGATCCAGGACCAGATCTCCTTTGTCATTGTGGAACAGTGCCCTGTCAGTTTTGCCGGATGAGGCATCCCATGCGAAGGGTATAAACACAACCGGATACTGCAACCCCTTACTGGCATGAATGGTTGAGATCAGCACCGCGTTTTCGTCGGTTTCAAGCCGGAGCAATGCCGCATCATCCTTGCCTGGCGCCGTTATGCGCCGTTCCAGCCAGGTTATCAGTCCGCCCAGGCTTTTCCCCTGTTCCCGTTCGATCTGGTGCAGTAATTCACAACAGTGCAGAATATTGGTCAGAGAGCGCTCGCCGCCAACACGCGATAATACCCCTGTCCGTACACCACAGCTCCCCAGCAGGCGCGATACAAGCGCAACCACCCCGCCGGAACCGGCCGCACCGTGCAGATCCTGAAAACGGAGCAGCCATGTTTCCCACTCGGGATGCTCCCCCGAGCTCTCCACATACATTGAAACCTGATTGGCGCTCAATCCCATGCTGGCGGTCAGCAGGGCTTCACGAACCAGCGCTTCACGATACGGTTCTGCTGCTGCCCGCAAAATCCGCAGTAGGTCAAGCGCTTCGGATGTCTCAAAAATTGTGGCGCTTCCCTGTTGGACCGACGGGATACCGAGCAGCAAAAGCGCCTCCTGTACCAGATCGGCCTGTTTGTGGGTTTTTACCAGCACGGCAATATCGCCCGGTCTCAGCTGGCGTGCCTGGCCCGATGCTGAGATGACAACCCGCTCCGGTTCCAGCAGACGGGCAATTTCTCCCACCACAGCCAGAACGATGCTGCGGGTGGCCACCGGTTTAACTTCAGGTTTTGTTTCGTCACGGCGTGGATAGACCCAGAACTTGAGAGGCTGTTCGTCCGGGACACCGTCACATAACAGCCGGTCATTCGGAGAACGGCCTGAGCGAACCGGATGAAAGGGGATATCCCGACACAGAAACGGGTCAGAACAGGAATCGAACAGCGCCGTAACCGCTTTTACCAATGCAGTATCTGATCGAAAGTTGGTTCCCAGTGTATGCATGTTTTCAAGCGGGACGCTCTTGCCGGCATTCAGATAGGCAAAGACATCGGCCCCGCGAAAACTGTAAATTGCCTGCTTCGGGTCACCAATCAGGAACAGGGGGTAACCCGGCTCACCTCCTATACGTTTGAAGATGTTCCACTGGAGAGGATCCGTGTCCTGGAATTCATCGATCATGGCAGCTTTGTAGCGCTGGCGCAGCTTTTCAGCAAGAGCAGCCCCGGACTCCGCTTCAAGGGCACGATGAAGATCGAGCAGCAAGTCATCGAATGCGCGCTGATTCAGCTGTTTCTTGCGCTGGCTTAATTCCTGTTCCAGCCATCGTTTGAAGTCGTGCTGGCAGGCAAAAATCTTGTTACGAAAAGCGTGTTCGATCGAATTCAGCAGTTCAGACGTCTGCTGACACAGGGTGAAAAACGGGTGGTCAGGAGTGAAAGGTGAATTTTTTGTTATTTTGGAAGCGATCTTCTGTGCCGAAAAAAAATCAAGCGCGCTGTTTGGCAGAGCAGTATTTCTACCCGTTGCCCAGTTGTCCAGGGAGTGTGCAGCCGCCTCAATCTGCATGGGTTTAAAGCTCTGCTGGTTCAGGCGGGCCTGCTCGATCTGCCCGATAATTGCGCTGCGGTGGCTGCACCACTGCGTGCGGACCTGGGCATAGAGTCTGTCACGCTCAAGTATCAGTGGTGCAAGCAGAACTTCATCAATCTTTGGAATTATGATCAGGTCAGGATTCTGAAAGTGGCCGTCAAGCGGCTTGGCGAGTTTTCCCGGGGTATAATTTCCTGCAATAAGAAGCTCAATGAAATCATCGGGCTGCGACAGAATTCGTGCCCGCCAGAAGTCATCGCAGACCTGTTTGACGATCGCGCTCTGGTCACTGATCATGTCACTGCCGAAAAGAGAACCGCTTTCAAATGTATTCTCCAGCAGCGCCCGTTGGCAGAAACCGTGAATGGTGAAGATTGCGGCATCATCAAATGCATACAGTGCCCGTGTCAGGAGCTGTCTGGCCCGCAGGGCGTTCTGGGGACGGGTCGTCATAAGGAGCTGCTCAAGATCATCATCTGCCGGAGCCCGCCCGCTGGAGTACAGATCAAGAGTGGTTGCGATCCGGCGCCTGATCCGTTCGCGCAGCTCTGCTGTGGCAGCCTTTGTGTAAGTCACCACAAGAATCTGCTCGGGGCGCAGTTCCTTCTCAAGAAGCAACAGAATGTAGAGTGCGGCTATTGTCCAGGTTTTGCCGGTTCCGGCGCTCGCCTCGATCAGGTTGAGGCCGGAAATATTGATTGATGCAAGATTGAGGGAATTCATGATATTTTCATGGAGAGCGGAAGGGACTCTCCCCCTTTCTTATCGAACAAAGAAAGGGGGAGAGCAATCATGGTCTATTTTTGACTAATTGCAGTCAGTTTCCAGGGGTTGTTGCCGACCGGACGGGTAAAGGTCCAATACTCCTCAAACTTGACCGGGTCATTCTTGCTGCCGGATAGTACGGAACCGGTTTCATCTGTCGTATAGTCAAGCAGGTTCGCATAAATCAGGGTATTGATGTAATCCTGACCCGATTCCTGCCACGCCTCTACAATGTCAACGTTCCGAACGGCAATATTTTCCAGCCGGTTAATCTGTTTATTACTGATCAAGTTATCAATATCCGCCTGAAAAACGCGCCGCATCTCGTCAGTCAGAAGGCCTTGAACCGGTGCCAGATCACGATTCATCCATGCACCCTGAATCTTGAAGAAGTTATCCATAACCTGATCGTTATAACGGGTTTCGTCAAAGGACGGGTCAAACTGACGGATATGAGCCAATCCGGTTTCAACATCCTCTGTTTCTGGAATCTGCTGCTGATACCCTTGGGAAATCGGGGTTACGTTTCCCGCACTGTATGGTTCAGGTGCAAAAGTGTTCGATGAACTTTCTTCTCTTTTCTTCTTGATATAGCGATAGATGAGGTAACCGATTCCGGCAAGCAACAGAATTTCAAACAGACCGATACCACCGCCACCGCCGCCCCCCCCCATACCGCCAAACCCGAGGCTCCTGAACAGCATCCCTCCAAGTAGTCCGCCAGCTATTCCGCCGGCCATACTTCTCATGAATCCGCCGGATGCCGGTTGTTGAGTGCCTGCTGCGGGTGCGGCTTGCTGCGTACGCGAAGGTGAAGGTGAAGTAGTTGGGCTGGCCGGGCGGGAATAGGTGCGTGAACCGCTACTCCCTATGGAACGGCTCCCTCCGCCCGCTCTGGCATGCGCTTCGAATTCCATAACTGTGGCGGAAAGAAACAAAACGGCTGCCAGCAAAGTAAAAACCTTTAGAGCGTGTTTTTTCATGTTATGCAACTCCTTGTAAACTGTAAATGACTGTGATCTCGTATTGAACAACATCGTTCCGGAAATGTAATGACAGAGTACACGAAAATCAAGGCAACCTGAACAAAAAATGCAGAAACCGGCCGCCCCGGCAAATCTTTGCGTTTCAGATGTTACGAGCTTATGTACAAATCTTTTCCTGATCCGGATCAGTGTGCAAGTTTTGCCCTGATAGCCTCTACTACATAATACGCATCATTGATGGCGGTGTAGATGAGATTGGGATGTTTTTCCTCTGCAATCGATCCCTCACTGATCTTCATGTAGGAGGGGGAGATGGCTCCGCCGATAACATACACACCCTTTCGGGTGGATTCGAACTCTGATGAAAGCAGCACCAGGCGCTCGCCCTCTTTGGCGATCTTGCAGACGCCCGCGGTGCAGGCAATGCTCTGGATATGCAGTTTATCGAAGATCGGAACCGGCCCCTGGGACCCGATACAGGCGATGACATTCTTCATCGGGAAGCTCAGGGCGTGGTAGAGATCGATGCCGTCAGCCTGCTCGAATACGTTGATACGGATGACCAGGCGGTCTACCCCCTGATTATCGACTTCGCCGATACGCGGCATAGATCCGGGCAATAACCTGATATTTCCGCCCAGAAGTATCTCTTCCCCCAGTCGTTGGGCCGTTTCCTTGTTGACGTCAAACGTTTCTGCCATGTGTGCCCAGTAGACCGGGTGGGTGTCTCTGGCCTCACGCTTGGTCTTGAGAATATTGATGATTACGTCAGCCGCCGTATTGCCGCCGCCTATCACCAAGGTTTTGATGCCGATATATTTGCCGGGATCATCGACGTTCTTGGCAACCATTTTTGCGTCGCCGTACACGGAGAGTTCACGAGGAATATTGCTTCCGAAGGAAAGCACAACCTTCTTTCCTCTGAAATTACCTTTGGATGTAATTACTGTCAGTCCATCCCGTTCGTCCTTGATATCTTCAAAATCCACTTCCGTTTGAACATGAAGATTTTCATGCTGAACAAAATGCTGAACGTACTGCAGATAGCTTTCCACCGTTACCGGCTTGTCCGGCGGACGCAATTCATCCACCATGAACGGCATGGGGGCATCTTTCGGTTTTGATGCGTACACCAGTTTTCCTTCGGGATAGGTGTTTGCGATCCCTTGGAATATAGCCTTTCCGGATTCAAGAACAAGATAGGAAAGACCATGCTTGTGGCAGAGATAGGCGGTCGAAAGACCAGCCGGACCTCCGCCGATAATCAGAACATCATAGATACTATTCTTCATTTAGTTTATCCTTGATTTTTTAGCGATAATAAATTTTTATATCTATAACATATAGTAAGTAAAAAAATAAAGTGGTAATGGACTTGTCATACGCGCCTGATGCGGTAGTATATGTATCATTACATCCAAGCTGGAGGTCATCTATGGAAAACAGGGATAAAAAAATCGCTGCGGCGGCTTTGCTGGTATTTGCAGGCGGAGTCATCGGAGCCGGACTGGCTCTGCTATTCGCCCCGCAATCAGGAAGCAGCACAAGAAAGGACATTCTTCGTTACTCAAAAAAAGCCCGGAGCCGAGCCGACGAGGTAGTGGATGATCTTGCTGCCAATGTGTCGAACCTGGTTGAAGCGATTGGTGAAAAGACCGGAGATCTATTGGAAACGGGTAAGGATGTGGCGGGCAGCGCCCGTAAGGATTTGATCAGGCTGATTGAAGAGGGCGCCTCGAAACTTGAAAAGTTCAGAACGATGCTGAGCAGGATGAAATAATTTATTATCGAGATATAGTTCAAGAACTGGCGACTGGCACGGTGGATGTATCAGTCGCCAGTTCTTGTCCTGCCGGCGTCATTGCGGGATTGTTATGCAGCTGCTCCCTTTTTCAGGGATAAGCCTGTTGAAGTAGTCTATCGTAGGAAAATGATCCGATTGGCGCGGTTCAACCCTGGAACTGTAGCGGCTGATATAGATGAGATAGCGAATCGAAAAACTTTCAGCTGTTGTCAGGTTGACTTCACTGTCTTCACCGAGAAGCGTCCGTTCCGGATCGTAACTGATAAAATCCTGCAATTTTCCCCAGAAACGTTTATCTTCCTTCGGCAGCCCAACCTGGTGGGCGGATATTATACCGTCAAAATACGGTCCGATACGGGTTGTTTTCATCTTCAGGTCGAGTGTTTTCGAATGAGCATTGGTGACCAGCCAGACCGCTTTACCTGCATGTTTCAGATACAGCAGAAATTCGACCACATAGGGATGAACAGCGATCAGATGCTCAATTTCCTGTTTAAGAACCGGAATATCGAGTTTGAGGCGATCAGACCAGTAATCGAGGTCGGTCCAGTTGAGAGTGTTTTCCTGGCTGCGAAACAGGCTGTACAAGTGTTCCTTGGCGTAGTCAAGCGTCGTATGATTGCGCTGACTCCAGTGCTGCGGAACATGTTCCAGCCAGAAGTGATCGTCAAAATGGCGATCAAGGATAGTCCCATCCATATCCAGTAGTACGGTGTCTATGTCGTTCCAATCGATAATCATCTGTAGCTCTCGTTCCGTGTCAGTAATAAATCCCGCCCCCAACAATACGTTTCAGAAGTGATATTTGTCAAGATACTGAAATAAACGCAAGCTTGTCTTTGAAAGCCAATTCATTTGACTTTAAGGGCATTTGTCGCGTATAAAGTAAGATCGACTATGTTTGACAAACTCCTTTACATAGAAACCTTCGGCTGCCAGATGAATGTGAACGATTCTGAACGGATCGTCACCTTGCTGGCCGACCTCGGCTATGCACCGACGAACGATCCGGCCTCTTCGGATATGATCCTGCTCAACACCTGCAGTGTGCGGGGCGGAGCGGAGGAAAAGGTCTATAGACGGCTCGCGAATCTGCGCATCTACAAGCGGGACGGCAAGAAGCAGATTATTGCGGTCGGCGGGTGCGTGGCCCAACAGGAAGGGGAGGAACTCCTCCGGAAGCTTCCCTATCTGGACCTGGTGATCGGCACCCACAATCTGCATCTGCTCCAGGAAATGGTGCGGGGAGCCGAACGTGGCGAGCGCCGTTCCGAGACGACCTTCATCGATAACGACCAGCGTCTGGACCTGTTTCCTTCAATCAAGGGGGAGTCGCATCTCTCGCGGTTCGTGACGGTCATGCAGGGGTGCGACAACTTCTGCTCCTACTGCATCGTTCCGTTTGTACGTGGCCGCGAGATCAGCCGCCGCTCGGCGGATATCCTGACGGAAGTCAGGCAGCTTGCAGATGACGGGGTCAGGGAAGTTATTCTGCTCGGGCAGAATGTCAATTCCTACGGACTTAAAACCGAACGTGAACCGACGTTCGCCGGGCTGATTCGCCAGATTGCCGAAATTGAAGGAATCGATCGAATCCGCTTTACAACCTCACATCCCAAGGATATGTCGGATGAATTGATCGCCTGCTTTGGCGATGTTCCGAAATTGAGCGGTCAGATCCATCTGCCGGCACAATCCGGCAGTGATGCCGTCCTTAAGTTGATGGGGCGCGGCTATACCCGTGACTCCTACCTGGCCAAGGTCCGTAAACTCAGGGCAATCCGTCCTGATATCGTTATTACCGGCGATATCATCGTCGGGTTTCCCGGGGAAAGCAGTGCGGATTTCGAACAGACACTCTCCCTGATGGAAGAGGTGCGCTACATCGACCTGTTTTCATTTGTCTACTCGCCGCGCCCCGGCACCAAAGCGGCAGAACTGGATGACGATCTGCCGCGAGCCGAAAAAATGGCCCGCCTTGACCGGTTGATGGAGCTTCAGCGCCGCCATACCCGCGAGATCAGCCAGCCCTATATCGGCAGCGTGATGACCGTTCTGGTCGAAGGGGAGGGGAAACTTCCCGGCCAGGTTTCCGGCAAGGGAGATATCGGCCGTATCGTCAACTTTGCCGGTGACAGCTC
>VFJM01000347.1 GCA_009886055.1 Geobacter sp.
AGAATGTCGCGTTCCCGCTGCAGGAAAAGACCTCCCTTGCAAAAGAGGAGATCCGTGAGCGGGTTCTCGCGGCTCTCGAAGATGTCGGGCTGAAGAACGTTGAAAACAAGTTTCCGGATGAACTCTCCGGCGGCATGAAAAAACGGGTCGGCCTGGCACGGGCGGTGGTGCTCAATCCGAAGATCATCCTGTTCGATGAGCCGACGACCGGCCTCGATCCGATCATAAAGCGGACGATCCACCAGCTCATCAACGACACCCATGCCAAGTTCGGCTTTACGGCGGTGATTGTTTCGCACGAAATACCGGAAATTTTTGATGTGGCCCAGAACGTGGCCATGCTGTTCCGGGGGAAGATTCTGCAGCACGGCACGCCGGATGACATTAAAAACTCAGACAACCCGGCGATCAGGCAGTTCATCAGCGGCAGCCTGGACGGCCCGATCCAGATGGTTTAGCACGTCAGAACGTATCCAGTTTATCTGGGTAGTCACCGAGAGGTACGATATGAGCATGGTTAAACTTGAAATGATGGTTGGCACCTTTATGCTGGTCGGCATCCTCTGCCTGGGGTATGTTTCAATCAAACTGGGAAAGATGGAACTTTTCGGCGAGGATTTTTATTCCGTCACCGCCGGCTTTGATTCGGTTTCCGGCCTGAAGCCGGGGGCGCGGGTCGAAGTGGCCGGAGTCGAGGTCGGCAAGGTTGACCGGATAGCACTCGATGCAAAAAGCGGCGACCGGGCGCTGGCCTATCTTAAAATCAACTCCGGGGTGAAGATTACCGATGATGTCATAGCGTCGGTGCGAACAAGCGGGATCATTGGCGATAAATTCATCAAACTCCGGCCGGGCGGCTCCGAAAAGATGCTGAAGAACAACGATACGATCCGTGAAACCGAGTCGGCCATTGACATCGAAGAGCTGGTCAGTAAATTTATCCACGGCAACGTCGACTAACCTTCCCCCTCACCCTGATTAAAGGATAGTGAGTGAGCCGGAGTATGTTCTGCCACCCCGATAAACGGGATCCGTACGTTCACTAAAATCATTTCCGCAAAAAAACAGCGAAATGATTTCCGTCGTACCGAAAACGCAGAAAATTATGTGCAACTTAACTAAAGGAATATGGCTATGAAATCATTTTTGTGTATCTGCATGGCTGTCGGGGCACTGTTTGCAGTCGCCGGTGTCGCTCTCGCGGCTGAACCTCCGGCACCTAAAGCCGTTCTGACTCTGGATGACTGTATCCGCATGGCGCTTAAAGCGGCCCCCGAGCTGGGCGAGGCGCAGAGCGACATCGCCCTGGCGACCAGCAAGCTCGACGAAGCAAAGTCGTACCGTTTTCCGAAGCTGGAGCTGACAACACTGGTCGGGCCGGCGCCTATAGCTTACAAGGACTCTATAACTCCCGTAATAAAGACTGACGAGACTTTGTTCAGCATCAATGCGCTTACCTGGTTCACCAGCGCCGATGCCACAATTATCCAGCCTCTCTACACCTTTGGCAAGATATCCGAGAACATGAAGGCCGCCACCCACGGTATCGAGGTCGATCGATCCCGCAAGGAGCAGCGGGCCAACGAGATCGTCCAGAAAGTTCATGAATATTATAACGGGCTGCTGCTGGCCCGCGAGATGAAGGAGCTGGTACTGGAGGTACAGGAGATCCTGGTCAATGCCCGCGAGAAGGCCCAGAAGCTGCTCGACCAGGGATCGGATACGGTTGATGAGATGGACCTCTATAAACTGGACGCATTTTCCGGTGTTGCTGCAAAATACCTTGAAGAGGCAAAGAAGGGGGAGGCGCTCGCTCTGGCCGCTCTGAAATCGCGGATGGGGATGCCGGCCGACGCTCAGCTGGAAACCGGAAACGAGCGGCTTGTGATTGTTGACGTCGAAATCCCTTCCCTGAAGTCATATATCGAAAGTGCCCGCCTGAGGCGCCCCGAATTCCACCAGATTGCCGAAGGGCTCAAGGCCCGCGCTGCGCTCGTCGAAGCGGCCAAAGCCAACTATTACCCCGATATTTTTCTGGGGGGCCTTTTCTCCTGGGCTTATTCAGACGAACGTGATCGCATTAAGAACCCGTATATCTACGACCAGTTCAATCATCTCAGCGCGGGCATCGCATTAGGTGCGCGCTGGAAACTCGATTTCGGCATCACCGGCGCCAAAGTGGCCGGCGAGCGCGCCCAGTATAACCGTCTGCTCAGCACCCGTGAGTTTGCTGACGCCAACGTTCCGCTTCAGGTAGAAAAGTATTACCTGGATCTGATAGAAGCCAGAAACAGCGCCACGGCATCGCGTGGCGCCTACCTGAACGCCAAGAAATGGGCTGTCACCGCAATTGCCAACTTTGACTTCGGCTTGGGCCCCGCCAAGGATATCTTTGAAGCGCTGCAGGCCTATTCCAGCATGCGGGCCGATTTTTTCAAATCAATCTACAATTACCGAATTGCAGCCGCCAATCTTGACTATGCTACCAACGAGCCGCTGCGCAGCCTTGAAAAATAATCCGGAGGAGGTAGCATGTTGAAACGAATCTTACTGGTACTGACAGCGTCGATATTCATGGCTTCGGTTGCGTCTGCGACACCGACCGAAGATGTGAAAAAGACCGTCGATGAAGTTGTGCGTATTGTCGCTGACAAGGACATGAAAAAAAATGAGTCGAAACGTCGCCAGGTTCTGAAAAAATCCATCAGTACCATATTTGACTACTCTGAAATGGCAAAACGCTCACTTGGCAAGCACTGGAATGTACGCACCGCTGCAGAGAAGAAACAATTTGTGGATCTTTTTGCTACGCTGCTGGAAAATTCGTACGCCGGGAAGATCGAGTCATACAACAATGAGAAGATCGTCTACATCAAAGAGATCGTAGAAACTGAGTATGCAGAGGTAAAGTCAAAGGTCGTCACCGCGGCCAGAGACGAGTTCACGCTTGATTACCGTCTGTTCAAACAGGACGGCAAGTGGATGGTGTATGATGTCGTTATCGAGGGTGTGAGTCTTGTCTCAAACTATCGCAGCCAGTTCAACAAAATTATCACCGCCAACGGCTATGGCACGCTTGTAAAAAAACTGCAGAGTAAAAATGAGGAATTGAAGGCGCCTTAATTAGTGTGAATTGTCTTGACACCCCCTTTATTGCTGTGATAAACGACTCGGGCTCGCAGTTTCGGAAGTTTTTGCAGAACGTTGCAAGTAGCACGTGTTTGACCAGGCTTTGCGCTTTTCCTGCATCAGACTCCAGAAACTTTAGCGGTAACCAATCGTTCCGGCGTAGGCCCGGACAAAAAAGGAGGCAGGAAATGGCACAGGGCAAAGTAAAATGGTTTAACGACACAAAAGGGTTTGGGTTCATCGAGCAGGAAGGGGGCGAAGACGTTTTTGTTCATTTCTCCGCGATTGGCGGGGATGGCTTCAAATCGCTTGCTGAAGGCGATGCGGTGACCTTTGAAATCACCCAGGGTCCCAAGGGCCTGCAGGCTGCTAACGTAGTGAAGAAATAACTGCTGCTTGAAATCTTGTCATCTCTAAAGCCCGCTGATCTCAGCGGGCTTTTTTTGTGGCAGATTTTCCGCGCGCGGCCGGTACGTTCCGGGCGCTTCCGGATCCCGACCCCCAGAGCAGCCCCGCCTCACCCTCGCGTCCCAGCTCCTTCAATGCCTCCAGCGCCTTGGGCCGTTCTGCCGGCAGGTGCCACAGCAGCAGAGCCTTCTGCAGCCCCTTGTCACGATCGCTCGTTGCCGTGTAGACCCTCTTTCCGGTCATAGGATCAAATCCGCTGTAGAACATGCAGGTGGAAATAGTGCCTGGCGTAGGCGTAAAGTCCTGGACCTGCTCCACTTTTATCCCCATTTTTTTGAGGATCAGTGCCAGTTCCAGCATATCAGCCAACGTACAGCCCGGGTGCCCCGAGATAAGGTACGGCACGATATACTGACGTTTGCCAAGCAGGAGGCTTTCTTCCCGGAACCGGGCAAGGAACGTTTCAAACGATTTTTTCCCCGGTTTGCGCATGATATCCGTTACATGGTCAACCAGATGCTCCGGAGCGATTTTGAGCAGGCCGCTGACATGGTGACCGGTCAGCTCGCTGAAATAGGCGGGCTGCCTCTCGAGCAGGTCGTACCGCACCCCTGATGAAACCGCCGTATGACGCACCCCCTCCAGAGAACGTGCTGCCTGGAGCAGTGACGTCGCCGGCGCGTCGCCGGTGCGCAGGTTCGGGCAGATACCAGGGAAAATGCAGCTTTCGCGCTGACACTGTTTCATCGCATCAGGGTTGCTGCACCCCAGGGCGTACATGTTGGCGGTCGGTCCGCCGATATCGCTGACTGTGCCGCGAAACCAGG
>VFJM01000232.1 GCA_009886055.1 Geobacter sp.
CCGCCAATGGCAATTTTTCGGCGTTCCTCTTCAGGAATCAGAAACGTCAGCGCAACGAGATTCAGCTCATCAATGCCGATAGCAACGGCAAAGCGACGTTCACTCCTCAGCTTGGCGATCGTTCCGGCGGCATGCGCCCTCATGAGGTTGTCGGCCGTCACGGTGAGGGACTCCAGATTGACCTCATCCGTCTGGATAGTATAGGCCGCTGTAACAGTCATGCTGCCGGTCACGGGAAGCGTTCCCGGGGGGGGAGGGACGGGAAAACGACTGAAATCCAGTCTGCCGGTAGCCCGCACCAGGCCGTCTTGCAGGGCAGCAGTCACATGCAGACTCCCGTTACTTTCGGGAAGATGACTGATTTTAAGTTTCAACAGCCCGGCTAACCGGTTCAAGGAGAGCGACGGAGCCGCCAGTATCAGGTCAAAAGCGGGCCTGATCCCGGGGCGAATTGTTCCGGTGACGGTGTAGGTATTCTGTGCGGGATCCTCGAATGAAAGCTTGACCGGTGTGTTACTCGAACCCTTTGTCGCCAGATTGAAAAGGTGGAACGAAATCCCCTTCGCACCTTGCCCGTTAACCTGAAAGGCGCCGGCTTTGACAACGAACTGCTCAATGAACAACTCCCTGCCGGCTGATTTGCTTTCGCTAAACAGGCGCTGAAGTCCCGAAAAATTCCAGACACCCGCTCTGCTTTTCAGAAGATCGAGCCTGACTCCTTCCAATGCGAAGAGTCGCAGAGTTCGCCTGCCGGTCAGTAGGGCGCCCCAGTTTGGAACAATGACGATGGAATCAACCTCAATGAGATTACCGGGAGGGACATCAGGCGGGTTGCCCAGCGAGACCCCCGTGAGATGGATGGAACCTCCTGTGCTGTGTAGTCCGGTTACGCGGACCGGTTGGTGGAGGTAGGACGTCAGCGTTCTGGATAGCAGGGATGAAGCGTGCGGCGTTCTTATATAGATTTTCAGGGAAATGATGCCGAGGGTACAGATACCCGCCACCATAAGGAAGCTGCGGATTAGAAGTTTTCGTGATGTTCTGATTGAGTTCTTTCCGGTTTCCGTGTCACTCATTTGTGCTCTTTTTTAGACTGCCTCAATATGACCCGGCAGGCTCTTCGTAGACTCTTACCCGATTACTTTTCTGCCTTAGTGTGCCAATCCTCGATTCAGAGACGCCCGCCTCAAGCAGGTCTTCAACCTCAGCCGCACCCCTTTCATACATCTTGCAAAGAATGACCTGCAGGTATTCCCACCAGCCCCGGCCTATCTTCGAAAGAGGATCAGGGCGCCAGTTTCTGGGACTGGCAATTATGGATGCAAGGAACGCAGACTCCACCGGCTTCAGTTCTTCCGGCCTCTTGCCGAAGTAGTATTGCGCCGCAGGGCCTATGCCGTAGATGCCGTTCCCCCATTCAATAATGTTCAGGTATATTTCCATTATCCGCTTCTTGTCGAGGTTCTGCTCGAGTGCTACGGTGATAAGCGCCTCCTCCAGTTTCCGGCTTAAGGTCCTTTCCGGCGACAGGTAAAGATTCTTTGCCAGTTGCATCGAGATTGTGCTGGCTCCGCGTACCACCCTGCCGGCCTTCATGTTTTCTATCAGCGATCCCCTGATATGTTTCTCGCTGAACCCCCTGTGTGAAAAGAAACTCCCATCCTCTGCCGCCATTACTGCGCGTATGAGAGATCTGGGGATGTTTCTGTACGGTATAAAATCCGGATTGTCCGGGCTGAGCATTATTGAGATGCCTTTTCCTGTTTCCGTCCTTACGTTGTGGCGAAAAGGGGACTTGAGGCCATCAATGTTAATCTCCTGTCCCAGGTTCAGAATCTTCAACGGATCGATATGGCCGGTGAATCTGTAGTCCAGGCTGTCTGGGTCACCCGTGTCCAGATGCATACTGAACATCCCTGTCATACTGCCGGAAAGCCTGATATCGGGCAGATTTGGACGAAGCGAGACAGGTATTGCAGAGATCGCCCTGTCATATGAAAAATCGGAGAAATTGATCGACATGTCTATTACCGGTTTTTCCCATCCCTCTATTTTCCCCTCGATTATTGCAGTTTCGCCTGCCATGTCGATTTTTCCACTCAGGTTTTCAATCCCGGAGCAATCGAGATTGGTGTGCAGGTCAAATGGCAGGTGAATGTCGTCTATCGTTTTTGAAGAAAGTATGGCGTTGTGGAAGTGTGAGAGTATTATCCTGCCGCTCCCTTCGATGACAAATTTTTTATGGGGGGTAGTCGGTTAGAGCCCCCTGCGATATAATCCATCGGTAACTTCTTGGTTGAAGGGAGATGCCGTGGAACCAATACCACTGGTA
>VFJM01000075.1 GCA_009886055.1 Geobacter sp.
CCGGGCGCATTAACCGATGCACATCCGGTGAACAGGGTCGGAACCGCAAGCAGCAGGACAAGAAACAGGGAGGCGCCTGTCTGTTTAGCTCTCTTTTTCATGTTGCCGTATCTACCGCGCATAATGAGTGCCCCTGATAATGTTATTATCTTTGAACCATAAACCGGATAAACAGGATTAAGTGCATAAAAAAATTCTGCCAGCCACAATTAACGGGATGAGTACATTAACAATAACATTAGAATAATTTATAATGTTCTTGTTACCCTGAGATGGAACTGATTATCCATTGCTTTGTCTCCGTCAGTGTCGCGAAATTGCACTTTTCCCGACGCCTCAAGAAAAAATTTACCGTACCCCCATCGATAAATGCTTTCAAGGACAATGTCATTCCGCTCGCGATTCGCGTCAACGACCCTAAAATAGGTGGCTCTCAGGGTCAGGACACCATTGCTGAAAACATTTCTTGCATAGTCAGAACTGAGAGAAAGCTGGTTTTCCGTATACGCCTCAGCGTTGTAGGAGGTGACGCCGTACCAGGTCTGCCGGTCTTTTGCCTGGGCATTGACCGAACTCCCTTCGAAATAGCGTGTGAGGCGGAAGGTCCCCTCAATATACTGATTTTTGACCTGGTCGGAATCGCTGTTCGCATACACTATATTGGCATATGTCCCGTTTTTGTTCCGTGTCGCTCCAAGCAAAAAGTCCATGGAACTGCTGGGCCGCAAAATGCCCGTCTGGCCGGAACTTATCTCCTGTGACGATTGGGAAATGTTTGCATATACCTGATAAGTGCCTTCATAAAAGGTAATCGCTCCACCACCGCCATGAGCAGATCTCCGGTAATTGACGCTTGCATCGACGTTATACTGGTAGGTTACGAGCAGTCCTTTCCCCTCTGTGATGCGGGAACCGATGACGGAAAAATCAAAACCGGTGAAGGGGCCATTCTGTATAATACGGTAATCGCGATCATCATAGCGGATAAGGGGGTTGGCCTGATCGCGAACAATAATGCTGGAGATGATGACATTCGTTTGATGAAGCAGATTGTTCCCGGTGATCTGCGCGGTCAAAACCTCATCGATAGCCGTCAGCCCCCCGGAAGTCAATTGCCTGTCGATTACGGAATACTCTTCCGCATAGTTTAGGGTGAGGCTGTCCGCTACGGAAAGTTTCTTGGTATAGAAGAAACTGGCCGATCCGGAATACTCCGTTTCACGCCCTACAGTCCTGTCGTTCTGGCGACCCTGCACCTTAAGACGAGTACTGAGACTCTTATAAAGCAGATGGGTCAATGAAACAGTACCGATTTGCTGCGTAGTATCCGTTGCCGTACCGCCGGCTGTGCTGGAGGTAGAAACGGAACTGTTTTCATAGCTGGCGCCGAAGTTCAGGGCCTTTCCCAGCTGCCAGTTGAAGGACTCCCCCAGGGTAAAGGTCTTGGTTATCGCCGTCTGTTTTTCCTCGCGGTAAGTCACGCTGGAACTCAGGGATTTGTCTTTTTGGGACGAAGTCAGCGTGTTTTTGCCGATGATGGCGTAGCTGTCGTCCTTCGTCACTCCGGTGTCGATTGATGATAACGGTTCCAGGCGGGATGATACATGGGTGATCTGCATTTCTGTTGCGCTGTTCTTGTAGACATTGTCTGCCTTCAATGTCAGCAGACTGATCGCAAGCCTTGAGTCGCTTGTCGTGCCGCTCGTTTCTGACGTTGTCTTCTGGTAATCAACCCTGAGCCCAAGAATCTTGTGCTTGAATGATGCTCCGACCGCATGGGAATCGGTTGTTACATCATATCCGGGGGTGAATGGCACCGGGATATGCATAGTTTCAGAACGGACGGAAAAATTGGCCGGAGTAGGCGAAATTTTAAAAATAGTACCATCAATGTCATAGGAGTATTTATTGCCGGAGCTGGAATATGAGGAGGTAGGGCTCGAATACATTTCCTGATCCAGGCCGAGGCCGACTTTAAGATGCCCGTTCAAGACATATGGATGAAGAATTGAATACTCCATCCCGGCGTTGTAGGTTTCACTGAAACGATTTTGCGAGGAAGATGAAGAGTCGGCTCTTTTTGGCATGAGCTCCTGTCCTCTGTAGTCATAGTCCACTACGATCGACTGTCTTAAATCGCCCGGCAGGAACAGCCCTTTGAACTCTGCCAGCGCATTACCGGACGGCAAGACCAGCAGCATAAAAAGAAGAATGATTCTTTTGCCGGACCCCATTATCCTTACCGCTATTTCAGGAAGAACTGCGCATTCCCGAAGTGGGGATCGTGGCAGTCGACGCAGTGCAACAGCTTCGCCGCAAACTTGTCATGCATCGCGGCAGCAGTTCTTTTCTCGCGGTGGCATGTCC
>VFJM01000063.1 GCA_009886055.1 Geobacter sp.
CGTCAAGGATGTCATACTGGTTGTGGCTGTATTCGATCCGGTCACCGAATATTTTTCTGGCTTCTTTGATCGCTTCCGGGTCATGGGCCCGAACCGTGGCTCCGGCCGCCAGCAGATGTTCTATGATTGTTATCGCCGGGGCTTCTCGCATGTCGTCGGTGCGTGGTTTGAAGGAAAGCCCCCAGCAGGCGACGATGCGCCCGGTGAGTGGCTGCTCCTCGTCGGGGGAGCAAAGTAGTCTGATCAGCTTGTCGGCCAGGACATCTTTCTGGAGTTCGTTGACCTCTTCAACCGCTTTCAGCAGCAGGAAGTCATAGTTTGATTCTTCGGCGGTTCTGATCAGGGCTTTGACGTCCTTGGGGAAACAGGAACCGCCGTAGCCGGGGCCGGGGAAGAGGAAGTCGTAGCCGATGCGCGTGTCGGAGCCGATCCCTTCACGTACGGCCATGACGTCTGCCCCCATCAGTTCGCAGAGCCCGGCTATCTGGTTCATGAAGGAGATGCGGGTGGCGAGCATGGCGTTGGCGGCGTATTTGGTCATTTCGGCGCTGCGGATATCCATGACGATCATGCGGTTCTGCTTGCGCATGAAGGGGTCATAGAGTTCTTTCATGATTTCGGCGGTGCGGACGTTGTCGCAGCCGATCACAACCCGGTCCGGTTTCATGAAGTCGTCAATTGCCGCCCCCTCTTTGAGGAATTCGGGGTTGGATACGACGTCGAATTCCAGATCAACGGCGCGAATGGCCAGCTCTTCCTGGACAGCGGCGCGAACTTTGTCGGCGGTGCCGACCGGGACAGTCGATTTGTCGACGATGATCTTGAAGCCGTTCATGGCGCGGCCGATATCCCGGGCGACACCCAGGACATATTTGAGGTCGGCGGAACCGTCTTCTCCGGGGGGGGTGCCGACGGCGATGAAGCAGACCAGTGAGCCTTTGACCGCTTCTTCCTTGTCAACAGTGAACGAGAGACGCCCCTCAGACTGATTGCGCAGGATCATCTCTTTCAAGCCCGGTTCGTAGATCGGGATGATCCCCTGTTTAAGCCCCTCAATCCGTGCGTGGTCGATATCGACGGCGATGACGCTGTTGCCGCTTTCGGCAAAACAGGCTGCAGCCACCAGGCCGACATAGCCGGCGCCAAAAATACAGATTTTCATGCGATACTCCGAAGATGATTATTAACAGGTACTCTATAACACACTATCCAGCTGAAATTCCAGGATTTCAAGCTCAATCCGGATCATTTTTTAATCTCAGAGCTTCAGCATACGCTTCGCTACGGGAAACGCCTGAAATTACGGCGGCTTGTTTTGCTATGTCCTTGATTGAAAGTGTACCATCGGCCATCAAGCGACCGAGTACATCCTCCAGCGGTTCGGTTTCCTGCTGGGCAGATTCACCCGGTGCAATCAAGATGACCACCTCGCCGCGCACAATGCCCTGTGAAACAGTTGCAATCACCTCTGATGCAGTTCCGCGGATACACTCTTCAAATATTTTGGTAAGTTCCCGCGCGACTATCACCTGTCGCTCTCCCAGTACCTCGCGTATATCGCTCAAGGTATCCAGTAACCGATGGGGCGCTTCGTATAATACCAGAGTACCGTGCAAGGCGCTCATACAGGATAAAAATGTGCGGCGCTTTCCCTGGCGGGAGGGTGGAAAACCGGCAAACGTGAAGATGTCAGTCGGCAGACCGGAGGCAGAAAGGGCTGCTATGGCGGCACAGGCACCCGGGACCGGGACAACGGGAATATTTTCGGCGACAGCATCGCGAACCAGTTGGAAGCCGGGGTCAGAGATGCAAGGTGTGCCGGCGTCCGAAATCAGCGCCACCGATTTCCCCTGCCGCAGCGCATTCAGAATACGCTCACCCTTGAGCTGCTGATTGTGGTCGAAATAGGAGGTCAGGGGCTTGGATATTCCGAAGTGATTGAGCAGTTTGAGCGAGTGCCGTGTGTCCTCGGCGGCGATCAGATCAACCTCCCCAAGGATTCGCACGGCGCGATAGGTCATGTCTTCCAGATTACCGATCGGCGTGGCGATGATATAAAGGGTAGCAATTGTCATCATCGTTGTGCCAGTGCCAGTTTCAGTGCCAACCCCGCAAAGATTCCCGCTGCCGCTCGATTAATAACCTTCTGGGCAAAAGCTGATTGCCGTAACTGCTCCCCGAAAACTCCCGCCAGAATACTGATTGCGCCGAAAACAACCATCGTGGCAATGATGAAAACTCCCCCCAGCATCAACAACTGTGCGGACAGTTGTCCATTGGCCGGGTCGGCGAACTGCGGCAGAAAGGCGAGGAAAAAGATCGACACCTTGGGGTTCGTGATATTCATGATAATACCGCGTCGGTAGAGTGCGGCAGAGCTTATGTTCTCGCCAGCAGCCGGCCCGGCTGCTGTTCCGGCCCGGAAGGAAAGCCATGCCAGATAGAGCAGGTATGCTGCCCCGGTAAACTTTAAAATGGTGAAAGCCACAGCGGATGCCTTGAAAAGCGCTGCCAGCCCGAATGTCACTGCTGCAGTGTGAAAGAGGAGCCCGGTGCAGAGCCCCAGTGTTACGAGCAGACCGGCCGTACGCCCCTGCCGGGCGGCCTGGGTCAGGACGAACAGGTTGTCCGGTCCGGGGGAGAGGGCCAGCAGGATGGAAGTGGTAAAAAACATGAAAAGCATTCCGGGTTCAATCATATATCCTCTGACTGTTTTTTATGGGGGGATAGTTGGTGCATAATGGTGTACAAGGAAATTGCTGTCAAGGGCGATGGATGGGGAAATGAGGAATATGCCAATGTTTAAGCGGTCAAACGTATCATTCAGCCCGCCTGCTGACGCATGGCACTTCACCTTCAGGAAAACTGTCAGATGTAAAAAAATCCAATATATACGTCGGAAAAGTTATCACTTCAATTGAACCCATAACAACAGGCTGTAGAATATTCGAATGATATCAGGGTGATATCTAGTTGGCCCGTGGTTTGCTACAGCCTTGTTGTAACTCATTTCAGGTGTGGAGGTGACAGTATGAAAAACAGATTATGTATTTTTGCGGTAGTTTTCATTTTCGGCGCTGTTTCAAGCGCCAGTGCCCTCACTTTTGACTCATCAAATCTTGGAGCATCGGCAACGTTTCAAGTGGCAGGCACAAATCTCCTTGTAAGTTTGACTAATACCAGTACGGGAGATCCTCGTACTCCGGTCGACATTCTGACCGGGGTAGTCTTTTCAATTGACGGCAATCCTCTTCTTACAAAGACATCGGCCACCCTTGGTTCGGGCAGCACAGTGATTCGCGATGCTTATCCTTCGGGTGGTATCGTCGGCGGAGAGTGGGCCTACAGCAACAGCCTTTTAGGCCCGTACGTTGGCCAGTCAGCCATCTACTCTGCCGGGTATTTCGACGGTAACGCCGTGTTCCCCGGTAGCAACCTGGAGGGGCCCGCCAGCGTTAACGGAGTCGGGTACGGTATAACAACAATGTTTGATCTCCCTGGTAATGACAACGGCGGGATCAGTAGTCGTCCCTTGATTCAAAACTCGGTGGATTTTGTACTTGGCGGGTTGGTCGGAGAATTCAACGTCAATTCGATTAGTGATGTGTCGTTCCTGTACGGCACTGATCTTGGTGAAAATGTTCCTCCCGTTCCTCCTGTTCCGGAACCGGCGACAATAGTACTGCTAGGTTTTGGTCTTAGCGGACTTGCCTTCTACAGAAGACGCACGGCTAAGAATTAGAATAACTATTCAGCGCTTTGTCACAACGAACATAAAATCCCACCAATCC
>VFJM01000073.1 GCA_009886055.1 Geobacter sp.
TCATGCACAATCCGGTGAGTCAGCAGCAGATCGCTTTCCGACTCAAATATTTTGCGACCCGTCAGCAGGAAAAATCCGACGGCCCCGACGGAATACAGGTCGGAGCGGGGGTCCGCTCCGGCGGGCGCCATAATGCGTTCAGGTGCAAGATAAGCCGGGGTGCCCAGGATGCGCAGTCCGACGGTAAGGTCACGGGAATGATCAGAATTGACAACCTTGACGAGACCGAAATCAAGGATCTTGACCTGTTGTTCCTCCCCGGCGCCACGCCGGACCATCAGGTTATGGGGCTTGATATCCCGATGGAGTATTCCAAGAGCGTGGGCTTCCTCCAGCGCTTCGCATACAGATCTCAGCAATCGGGCCGTCTGATCCGGCTGCTGTGTTCCCTCCTGCTCTACCAGTTCGGCAAAGTTAACGCCGTCAATATGCTCCATCGCATAGTAAAAATGTCCACCGCTTATGAGGCCGAAGTCGTAAATGCGAACGAAGTTCGGATGCTGCAACTGGCCTGCCAGGCGTACCTCCCGCTTGAAACGCTCGATCCACTCGTCGGTGGTAAACTGAGGTTTAAGGATTTTAAGTGCCACCCGGCGTCTCATTAGTACATGCTCGGCAAGGTACACGTTGCTGACGGCACCCTCGCCGAGTTGTGAAAGAATCCGATAGGGACCGATACGTCGCAGCTCGCCACCGGGACCGGTTTTGCTGCGGCGCAGCCAGAATGCCAGCGCCCCCAGCACGACGCCTACTCCTCCGAGCAGCGCTGACAACCCTCGCAAGAATTCTATAGATTGGTAGGTGTCACGTGCCGCCACCTCGAGTCCGAGGCCGATATTTCCCGCTTCCAGCCAGCGCCAGGCACCTACCGCGGGACGCGCTGCCCGGCCATCAAAAGGCTCCATCAACGTTCCATCACCTTGTGGATCGCTGCGACCTGCTTCTGCGAGGGCCTCTTTTACCAGAGGAGAATCGGCTGAATGTATTCCTCTGTTGAGTATGATACCCCGGCGGTCGAAGGCGAAAAATTCTCCCCGGAATTCGGCCTCAGTGTCTTGCAGCTCCTTGTCGAAGTACCGCGCGGCATCAAGTCCATAGCCGATGAAAGCTATACGTTGGCCGGCAGAATCGTGGATTTCGGATTCAAACCAGATCATGCGGACCTGTTTTTCTGATGCTGCTGCTCCCTCCAGCCGTTCCGACTCGGTCAGAGGATTGACTGTCGCCGGCCCTTGCTGTTTCGCGCCCGGCAGCTGATCTCGAACGAAACTGCTGAGGCGTTTGCCGCAATGCCCGGAAAGTGATACGAGTATCCGCCCGTCCGGGGCGGCTATATGAGCAGCGAGCGGTGCGTTTTCGCTGAAGTGCCGAGTAAGAATGGCAGCGAGTGCCGCGCTGGTGACATTTGCATCGGCGCAGACCCGTTTTCCGGCTCGACGTGCTCGTTGAGTGAGTTTGAGCACTTCGGGGTCAGCTGAAATGTAGCGGGCGTCTGCAAGGCGTTCTTCAAGCCACTGGTCGAGCATTTCTGCCCTTGCCTGCAGAAATGTTCGATATGTTGTTGCGCGTGAATCACGCAGCGCACTCTTGGCCAGACCGTAAGCGGCGGCGGTGGCAAGCATCGCGACAATGGCTATGACCGCGGCGATGGCAGACAAACGGCCCGAGATCAGCAGGACCATGAGTCCGTCCCGTCAAAAAACAAATTCCATTCGCGCATATGAGTGACGTCCATTCAGTTCACCTTTTCCGGGTATCGGTAATAAA
>VFJM01000416.1 GCA_009886055.1 Geobacter sp.
ACGGCCCGAGATCAGCAGGACCATGAGTCCGTCCCGTCAAAAAACAAATTCCATTCGCGCATATGAGTGACGTCCATTCAGTTCACCTTTTCCGGGTATCGGTAATAAATCATGCGCGCTGGTGTAACAAAGTATTCTGTATCCATTTTTTTCGGGTACGTCAGGGATACCCGTTCTACGTTTCTCTCCTCCGCCTGATCAATTTCTCACATTCAATCACGCTATAGACGATACTTGAAGCTCCGACAATCACAACCCACTCCTTGAAACCTATCGGCCGGCTGCCAAAAGCGCTGTTCATGACAGGGAGATAGGTGAACAACAACTGGAGCAGCACCATGAGGCCGACCCCTCCCAGAACCCAGCGGTTGCTGAACAGACCGATCCGGAACATTGAATGGCGCAGACTGCGGCAGTTGAACAGGTAGAATATCTCACCGAACACAAAAATATTAACCGCGCAGGTTCTCGCCGCCTCCACACTCCTCCCCTGCCCCAGCTGCCACTCGAACAGACCGAACGCCCCAACGAGCAGCATAAAACCGACGAGTATGATACGTGTGATCAATTCTGCGGTCAATAGCGGTTTGCGGGGATCGAGGGGAGGACGGTTCATCAGCCCCGGCTCCTTTGGTTCAAAAGCCAGCATCAGCCCCAGAAGCACCGCCGTAGTCATGTTGATCCAGAGAATCTGTACCGGCGTAATCGGCAGTTGAACCCCTGCGATGACCGCCGCAAGTATCACCAGACCCTCACCCAGATTGGTCGGCAGGGTCCAGATTATGAACTTGACCAAATTATCGAAAACTCCGCGCCCCTCTTCTACCGCCGCTTCGATGGAGGAAAAATTGTCATCGATCAACAGCATATCGGCAGCCTCTTTTGCAACCTCGGTGCCGGCCGTTCCCATGGCCACACCGATATTGGCCTTCCGTAGCGCCGGCGCATCATTGACACCGTCACCGGTCATCGCGACGACATGCCCGGCTATCTGCAGCGCCTCAACCAGGCGCAGTTTCTGCTCCGGTGCTACGCGCGCAAACAGCGCGGTACTCTGGACAGCATCTTTAAGCTCACCCTCCGAAAGAGCCTCGATATCTCTGCCGGTAAGCGCCACCAGATTCCCCGCACCGTCAGTTTCGCCCTGCAGGCCGATCTGCCGGGCAATGGCAGCGGCGGTTATGGCGTGGTCGCCGGTTATCATCTTGACCTTGATGCCGGCAGCCTGACAAACCCGTACCGCTGCCGCAGCCCCAGGACGGGGAGGATCAATCATCCCCTGCAGCCCAAGAAATGTCAGACCACCGGCAACATCATCATGCTGCAGTGCACCCGAGTGACCAGTTACGTCGCGGCGGGCAAACGCGAGAACCCTCAATCCCTTCTCTGCCATCTGAGCGGCTTGACGATGAAAGTCATCCTTTGACAGTGGAATCACTCCATCCGCATCCGACAGGGCAAAGCTGCAGCGGGGGAGCAGACTCTCCGCTGACCCCTTGAGATATACCACCAACCGGTCGCCTTCACGGTGCAGAGTCGCCATATATTGATGCTGTGATTCAAAAGGAATCGCATCCATACGAGGGGACTCTGATGCGGTCTGTTCCCGGTTCAGTCCCGCCTTGCGCGCGGCTACAACCAGGGCCCCCTCGGTCGGGTCTCCTTCCACCAACCACTCGTCGTTGTCCAGTTTCACGATGGAATCGTTACAGAACAGTCCGGCGGTCAGGCAGTCGATCAGTGCCCTGTTCTGCTCGGGATGTATTTCAACACCTTCGCGGGTAAATCCCCCTTCGGGTGCATAGCCGCTGCCGGAAAGATGGAAGAGAACCCCGCCGGCGTAGACCTCTTGAACCGTCATCTGGTTCTGTGTCAGGGTGCCGGTCTTGTCGGAGCAGATGACCGTCGTACTCCCCAGTGTCTCGACTGCCGGCAGTTTGCGGATGATTACGTTGCGCTTCGCCATTCTGGCAACACCGATCGCCAGTGTTATCGTGACCGCAGCAGGAAGCCCTTCGGGGATGGCCCCTACCGCCAGGGCAACGGCCGCCATGAACATGGCAAGCCACGATTCGCCGTGCAGCATACCGACAACAAAAGTAACCGCTGCCAGAGCCAGGATGGTATACAGCAACAGGGAGCTGAAGCGGGCAATTTTTTTGGTAAGCGGCGTTGCCAGAATATCAGCTGCCGCAATCATCTCGTTGATCCGGCCGATCTCGGTTCGGTCGCCGGTGGCGATCACAACTCCTGTGGCAATCCCGCCCGTCACCAGCGTCGAGGAATAGGCCATGTTGATGCGATCAGAAAGCAGAGTCTCAACCGGAAGTGGGGTCGTCTCCTTCGGCACCGGAAGAGATTCGCCTGTCAGGGCAGATTCGTTTATCTGCAGTTCACGTACGGATAAGAGCCTCAGATCGGCCGGTACCTTGTCGCCCGACTGGAGCAGGATAATATCGCCCGGCACTAGCTCCGCCGCCGGGATCATCCGCCGCTCACCATCCCGTACAACGGTTGCCGAGATAGTTAACGCCTGTGACAGCGCCTCGATGGCCTTGACCGCCCTGGACTCCTGGATGAAGCCTATTACGGCATTGACCAGCACCACCCCATAAATAACCCCGGCATCGACCCACTCCTGCAAAAAACTGGTTATAACGGCAGAACCCAGCAGGACGTAGACTAGAGGTTGGTGAAACTGCAACAAAAAAAGCAGCAGTGGTCCGGTGCCGGTTTTTTTGGTGATGCGGTTGAGACCGAACTGTTCACTCCGGCGCCCAACCTCGGAACTGTCAAGCCCCTTTTCCGGAGATGTCTCCAGCAGTTCAATCAGCTCCGCTTCCGGTAGGTGGTGCCACTGCCGGGTTGTATCAGTAATCATTGATACCCCTGTCAAGCCTGATTCAAATCTCACTTGGAACGGCGAAGAGTCTCCTCAACTCGTCAATTGTACCGGATAGTCCGTATATTGCAAGGAGGCGTATTTCCATTGGCACCCCCCTGAATAGCTGATTCAGCGATTGCTCGACGGCAAGACCGGTTTCAGATTGATGCCGGCATAACGGTTGTTAATAAAAAGATGTTTTGAAAAATGAGGCAAACGTGTTATAAGAACATCCCCCTACCCTTGATAATTTTTCCGTTCTTCTTTGTCCCCCTTGCAGCGTACGTACGTAACCTGTGTATCAGGGTCAGGAGTAAATTCTGTATGCAGAAGTTCAGGCCGCTGTTCAGGAAACTCTCAACCACCGTCACCATAATGCTTGTCCCGCACTCAAGACGCAGTTCCCTCAATTTCAGGATGCCCTATGCCCTGCTGGGTCTGCTGCTCCTGTTTGCCGGTGTCGGAGCCGTTTACACGATTTCCCTGACATATCACGCGCTTGATTTATACGCAATGAAGCAGAAATACACCCAATTGACCGGCCAGCTCCAAGAGATGAAATCGACCATCAAATCGCTCAAGGAATCAGAATCGGAATTCAAGCGCATCTTCTCGCTCGGTTCCCGTAAAAAGGTTCTGGATGCCATGGATGCGCCAAAGGATGACGGCTCCATAAATATTGATGAATTGAAGCTCCAGGTTGCCGAGTCCATGGCGTCGGTCTCCGAAATCAGGGAATTTTTGGCCAAGGAGCGTGACGTGTACCGTGCAACTCCGCAGGGGGTGCCGGTCGACGGCCAATTCAGTTCCGGTTTCGGCATGCGCGTCCATCCCCGCTACGGCACCAGGATGTTTCACTCCGGAATCGATCTGAGCGCCCCGCGCGGAACTCCGATACATGCGACGGCGGACGGCATTATCAGCTTTTCTGGATGGAGCAAGGGGAACGGAAATATCGTCGTTATCGTGCACGGCAATGGCTTCAGTACGATCTATGCACACAATACGAAGAACCTGATGAAGGTCGGACAGACCGTAAAGAGGGGCCAGGAGATCGCCACGATCGGTTCCACCGGAGTGTCAACCGGTCCCCATGTGCATTATGAAATCTGGAAAAACGGCGAACGCTTAAACCCGAAATTATTTGAAGGGGCAGGCAGGAGTTGAAAACGGGAGGAATGAATGTTCTTAAAAAGACAGCCAAGGCTTGATACAATCATCGGACCTGAATCGGATCTGAAGGGTGACCTTACCTCCAAGGGAACGGTAAAGATCGATGGACAGATCGAGGGAAATGTGGCCGCCGACAGCCTGATTATCGGCGAGGGGGGAATCCTGACCGGTGATGCTATCGTTCGCGAAGTTATTGTCGGCGGCAGGATCGTCGGAACCATTCATGCCACAGACGGTGTGGATATCCAGCACAAAGGCGAAGTACGCGGCGATATTTTCGCGGCTCGACTGACGATTGCCGAAGGGGGGCGTTTAGATGGCCGTTCCACCACACAGCTCCAAAAAAAGATTTCTTATACCGGGGATGACGCCATTTTGCAATCAAGCTGACTCTCAGCTCGCCCTTCTGCTGTTCCTGAGGAGTTCATAATAAGATGGCGCTTACACAACACGCACCTTGCATGCTGCACACAAAGGAGGGCCGGGGAAACTGTTTCCCGGCCCTTTTTACTTTCCAGCCGCTCTTGCAGTACCGTCCTGCCATCCGTCAGGTTTGCTCAACAGAGCAATCATCTCCCGCAGCAGTCGAACCATCTCATGCTGTCCCTGCAGATAAAAACCGGCAGCGCTTTTCCGATACTTTCCCACGCGAATCCCGAGTATCTC
>VFJM01000044.1 GCA_009886055.1 Geobacter sp.
GAAACGGTGCCGATTCCGCATACTCCTCCCCCATGAAGAGCAGCGGCACATAGGGGGAGAGCAGCACCGTAGCGACGGCAAGCTTGAGTTGCGGCACAGTGAGATGCTCTCCCGGTCGTTCTCCGCGCATCCGGTTGCCCACATGATCGTGGTTCTGGGAAAACACCACAAATTGGCTGGGTGGGTGATGTGCCGAGGAACTGCCATGCCGTCGCCTTCTGAAGGATGAATATCCACCGGACAGGACAAACCCATCCCGGAGGCTCTTGACCAGATCTGAAAACAGTCCGAAGTCGGTGTAGTATCCTGCCCGCTCACCGGTCAGGAGGGCTCGCAGGGCATGGTGAAAATCGTCGTTCCACTGGGCGTCCAGGCCGTAGCCGCCGGACTCCGGGGGATTGATCACCCGCACGTCGTTCAGATCGCTTTCGGCAATAACCTGAACCCGGCGTCCGAGTGCATCCCCCTGCCGATGAACAGCCTCGGCCAGTTCCTGAAGAATGTGCAGGGCGCTGAAATCATAGATGCCGTGGATGGCGTCCAGACGCAGCGCATCAAAGTGGTATTCGTTTATCCAGTAGAGTGCATTGGATACGAAATAGTGACGGACCGGATCACTGCCGGGGCCGTCGAAATTAACGGCGTCTCCCCAGGGGGTGCGGTAGCGGTCGGTAAAGTAGGGGCCGAAGCTGTGCAGATAGTTCCCTTCCGGACCCAGGTGATTGTAGACCACATCCAGTATCACGGCCAAACCCCTGGAGTGACAGGCATCAACCAGCCGTTTCAGTCCGTCCGGGCCTCCATAGCTGTTTTGGGGAGCAAAGGGATAGACACCGTCATAGCCCCAGTTGCGCTCTCCGGGGAACTGGGCAACCGGCATCAGTTCCACGGCGGTTATACCTAGATCGCGCAGGTAATCGAGGCGGGATATCACACCGTCAAAGGTGCCTTGCGGGGTAAATGTTCCCACATGCAGCTCATAGATGATGTACTCTTCGAGGGAAATCCCTTGCCACAGGCTGTCGCTCCAGGCAAACATCGGATCGATCACCTGGGAAGGGCCATGCACACCATCAGGTTGGCTGCGGGAGGCCGGGTCCGGGAGACGCACCGTGCCGTCCAGCCAGTACCAGTAACGATCACCAGGCACCGCCGGTATCAATCCATGGAAGTACTCACCGTCCCGCTGGAGAGGTATCTTCAGCGGGACGTCATCAACCAGCTCCAGATCGACCGACGTGACCGACGGGGCCCAGACTCTGAAGCTGACTCTGTTATCTATGGGTGTTGCACCGATATCAAGGGTAAAACTATTCATCTCATACCTCTATAATTTGTGTGTGGTTGCACTGTTTTTTGAAAAACATCGATGCGTTTCTGCATTCAAATGATTAATAACCTTACCGCAAATCGGGGCATATGCAACTTTCCCCACAATACGCGTGGACAGGCAATGGCTCCTTATGCAGCTTGGCTGACCTTATTGAATATCTGGTTACTAAAGAGCAAGTAACCTGCCAATAAACGGAAGTGGTAATAGTTTGAATTCATCCTGAAATAATAAGGAATTAGACTGAAATGAGTGGACAGCAGAGAAGTATAAGACGACGCGGCAGCCACACTATTTGGTGGAACTTCAACATATTGAGGGTAAC
>VFJM01000033.1 GCA_009886055.1 Geobacter sp.
TATATGAACCAAGTGACCGTTGGCAGCTATCTGGCCCAACGCCTGGAAGAAGTGGGGGTCCGGGACTACTTCGCCATTCCGGGCGATTTCAACCTGTCTCTACTGGATGAAATGCTGAAAAACCCCCGGTTAAAGATGATCAATTGCTGCAATGAGCTGAATGCCGGGTACGCGGCGGACGGTTATGCGCGGGAGAATGGCGTGGCGGCCCTGCTGCTCACCTTTGGGGTGGGAGGCTTGAGCGCGGTGAACGCCGTTGCGGGAGCCTTTGCGGAAGACCTGCCGGTCATCGTCGTTTCCGGGGGGCCTAATGTCAGCTCCCTCATGGAAAACCGGACTCTCCATCACACCCTGGCTCAGCCTGAAGAAGGGGGCAAGTTCGTACTATCGGTATACAAGGAGATCACTGCCCACGCGGTGGTAATACGCGAGGCTTCCACCGCGGCCTTTCGCATCGACGAGGCTATTCGTATTGCCCTCTCCGCCCGGAAGCCCGTGTACATCGAAATCGCCTGCAATCTTGCAAGTGCGATGATCTCCAAGCCCAACACCCTTGACTTGGCGCCCACCCGGCAAAGCGACCCCAGCTCGTTGCAGAAAGCCCTGAAGCACGTTGCGGCTTTCCTGAATGGAGCCCGGCAGCCGGTTTTGGTAGCCGGCAACCGGCTTCGATCAGGGGGCGCCATAGGGGCGTTTGAAACCCTGGCTTCGAAATGCGCCTATGGTGTGGCGTGCATGCCCAATGCAAAAAGCTTCTTCCCAGAAACCAGCCCACAGTTCATGGGGATCTACTGGGGCAGCGCCAGTTCGCAGGGGTGCCGCGAAGTTGTGGAATCCAGCGACGCCTACCTTTTCGCCGGACCCATCTTCAGCGACTACACAACCGTTGGCTTTTCGGCCCTCATTCAGCCCGCAAGGCTGGTGGAGGCCTCGCCCGAACGCATTCTTGTGGAAGGCCAGGTCTATCACGGCATCGTGCTTTCAGAATTCCTGACGGGACTAGCCTCGAAGCTCAACTCCAACTCCACCTCCCTGGACGCCTACCTGCGCATCAAGGAGACGGTCCACGCGGCTCCCGCTGCGGCGTCCGAAGATCTTCCCCTTTCCACCCGACGCCTGTTCCATCATATTAATGAATACCTGGATGGCACGACCACCGTTGTAGCCGAGACCGGAGACTCCTGGTTCAACGGCATGGACCTTCATCTGCCGGATGGGTGCAGATTCGAAATCCAGATGCAGTACGGATCCATCGGATGGTCCGTGGGGGCCTTCCTGGGTTTGGCCGCCGCCAACCCCCAAAGGCGCGTCATCGGGCTCATCGGCGACGGTTCCTTTCAGATGACCGCCCAGGAGGTTTCCACAATCCTTCGCTACAACTATTCTGGAGTCATCTTTCTCATGAACAATGGGGCCTACACCATCGAGGTGATGATTCACGATGGCCCCTACAACACCCTTCAGAACTGGAACTACGCCGCCATGGTGGAAACCTTGAAGGGGCAATCCCCCATTCTCAGCCAGGTGGTGCGCACTGAAAAGGAGTTGGTGGCGGGGCTGAAAAAATCCAGTACATTCGATGGGTTGACCTTTATTGAGGTAATTCTGGATCGAACTGATTGTAACAAGGCGCTTCTGGGATGGGGCACGGCCGTAGCCGATTACAATGGTGGCAAGGGCAAAGCCACCGGCTAATAAATGAATGAAGGGTGTGCGTCCGAATGAGAACCAAATCTGACCTTCCACCAGAGACGCCTCCGGATTCCCGCGACATACCGGTCGAATCCGAACTCGACCAGATCAGCCGGAATATCGAGGCCGTTCTGGATTTCTATGCGCGCGAAAATCAAAAAATCAGCCGTTCACAACGTATCATGGAGGGTATTGGCAGTTTTATCGGACAGCCGGTTTTTCTTGGCATTATTCTGTTCTTTATTGCGTTCTGGATACTCGCTAATATTGTATTGCGCCGGTTAGGCATGGGAGAATTCGATCCCCCGCCGTTTTCCTGGCTGCAAGGAATTGTCGGCCTGGGCGCATTGCTTACCGCTGTCGTAGTTCTGTCAAAGCAGAATCGGTTCGCCAGGATCGAGGAACAACGGGCACATCTTGACCTGAAAGTCAATCTGCTGACCGAGCAGAAGAGCGCCAAACTTATCGACCTGCTGGAAGAGTTGCGGCGTGATCTGCCAAATGTCAAAGACCGTCATGATCCCGAGGCGGCAGCACTGCAGCAGTCGATGAATCCCGAACTTGTGCTCGCCGCACTGGATGAACGGAGCGAGTCGGACAAGAAATTGAAGCCCGCCGGAAAAACCACCGAGGATGTTTGATGTATGCAAAACAAGAACATGAAAAAGACAGCTGCTTGCGAAGAGGTAACCATGAAAATTGATTCTGATACTTTTCTTGTGAGGCCGGGAGAAAAAGTAAAACTAAAAAAATGGCAGACACGGGTAAAGCCCTGCTACACGTCGAAGGAGCAGTATCAGGAACTCCTTGGCAAACACATCGAGGAACTGAGCACGCTGCAGAGCCTGCTCTACGCGTACAACCGCTATTCGGTGCTGCTGATTTTCCAGGCCAGGGACGCCGCCGGCAAAGACGGCGCCATCAAGCACGTGATGTCCGGTGTCAATCCGCAAGGGTGCCAGGTTTTCAGTTTCAAACAACCGAGCGCCGAAGAACTGGATCACGATTTTCTCTGGCGCACGACGTGCAGACTGCCGGAACGCGGGCGAATCGGCATCTTCAATCGTTCCTATTACGAAGAAGTGCTTATCGTTCGCGTGCATCCGGAATTACTCCACGCGCAGGGGATGCCGGAGAAACTGCTTGATGAAAAGAAGATTTGGGCGGAGCGATATCAATCCATCGTGGACTTCGAGAAGCATCTCCATCGGAACGGCACACGGATCATCAAGTTTTATCTTCATCTTTCGCAGGAAGAGCAACGCAAACGATTCATAGAACGCATCGACAAGCCCGAAAAGAACTGGAAATTCGGCCAAGATGACATCGAGGAGAGGAAGCTCTGGAACCATTACATGAAGGCGTACGAAGCCTGCCTGAGCGAAACCGGCACAAAGCATGGGCCCTGGTATGTCGTGCCGGCCGACGACAAGGAGAACGCCCGTTTGATCATTTCGCAGGTCATCCTCGACACGCTGAAAGGACTCAAGATGAGCTATCCCGAGACGACCAAGGCGCATCGCAAGGAATTGATGTCGATTCGCACACTGCTTGCGAAATAGCAGAGATAAATAAACAGTGCCGCAAATAAGGCATAGATTGGAGCATTTCGGGTATCGTTATTTTATGGAGAATACTGATTAAATAAATAAAATATTGATATCAATATGTTACGGCGCACTATAGAGATTGGCATTGTTATTGCTAAAATATATTATAATTAATTCACCAAAAGGAGAAACATTATGAAAAAAGTTCTGTCCACCATCGTAGCCGCTCTCGTTGCCGTTTCCTTCGCCGGTTTTGTATTTGCCGCCGACGTAAAGTCTGACGTCAAGTCTGAGTCTACCACCGTCACCCCCGCCGGTGATGTGAAGACCGAGAAGAAAGAAGTAAAGAAATCCGTAAAAAAATCGAAGAAGGGTAAGAAAGTTCAGAAGAGCCTGAAAAAAGAAGAAACCACCACCGAGCCGGCCCCGGCTGCGAAGTAATTTCTTTTCTTACCAGAATAAAAAAGCCGCATCTTCGGATGCGGCTTTTTTTTATGAAAAATCCACATGTGCGGCTAATGCCGATCGGTTGCCAGCAATGTGGCGAATTTCTCGGCAGGCATGGGTCGACCGAAATAATAGCCTTGTCCTTCGGCGCAGTGATGAGATCGCAGGAAGGCGAGCTGTTTTCGCGTTTCGATGCCCTCGGCCACAACACGCTGTTTGAGGCTCGCGCCCATCGCAATAACGGCACTGACGATGGCATCACCGCCCTTGCCGTCATCGCCGGCGATGGACTGCACAAACGACTGATCGATCTTGAGCGCGTCGATCGGAAAACGCCACAGATAGCTCAGACTGGAATAGCCGGTGCCAAAGTCATCGATGGCAATCTGCACGCCGAGGTCCTTGAGCGCGTACAGGATCTCAGCCGTCTGCTGCGTGTCCTGCATCAGCCCGCTTTCGGTCAGCTCTAATTCGAGGTGGTGCGGGTCCAGGCCGGTGTCGCCCAGAATGGCACGAACGGTGGCGAGAAAATCCTTGCCGTGGAACTCGGTCGCCGAGATGTTGACCGCGATCTGACCAAGGTTGAGACCGGCTTGCAACCAGGCCTGGGTCTGACGGCAGGCTTCACGCAGCACCCACTTGCCGATTGGAAGAATGAGGCCGCACTCTTCGGCGATGTTCACGAACTGTGTCGGGAATTCGAGCCGATGATTGTGACCAGATCGCTGCCAGCGGAGAAGGGCCTCGGCACCGGAAATAGCGCCGGTCTCAAGATTAATCTTCGGCTGGTAATACAACACAAATTCGTCCTGCTCGAGCGCGTGGTGCAGCGCCTGTTCGACGGACTGCCGCGCGACCGCACGGACATTCATGTCCGGAGTGAACAGCTGGTAGTTGTTGCGCCCGCCTCTCTTGGCTTGATACATCGCGGTGTCGGCGTTCCTGACTATCTCTTCGACGTTCTTGCCGTCGTCGGGGTAGAGGCTGATGCCGATGCTCAGGGTGACGTGGAGCCGATGGGCACCGACGATATGGGGCTTGGCCATGGCTTTGATCAACTTTTCGGCGGTGAGGGCAGCGTCCTGGGCATCCTTGACTTCGGGCAGCAACACCACAAATTCGTCGCCACCCTGACGGCTGACGGTATCGGAGAAGCGGACGCACGCTTGCAGGCGCTTTGCAGCCGACTGCAGCAGCTGGTCGCCGACCGCATGCCCGAGCGAATCGTTGATGTGCTTGAAGTGGTCGAGATCCAGATACATCAGGGCGAGCTTCTTGCCGTGACGCTGCGCGAGTGCGATCGACTGCGCCAAGCGGTCGGTCAGCAGCGCACGGTTCGGCAAATCCGTGAGAAAGTCATGCTCGGCCATATAGGACATCTTCGTGGTGGCCTGCTCGGCGACATCGGTCATCGTCTGGGCGTGAACCGCTGCAATGATGAGGTGCACGTTCGCTTCGCGCATCTGCGCCTCGGAGTGTGCGATAAGCGCGGCTTTGGACTTCGCGGTCTTTCTCTGGGTGCGCAGGGCCTTCTCGCGCAGATCGGCGGCCTTTTGGCGCAGGTCGTCAGTATCCTGGCGCTGGTCAGCGGTTTTTTGGCGCTGATCGGCGGTATCTTGGCGCTGGTCGGCCGTCTCCTGGCGCAGATCGGCGGCCTTTTGGCGCAGATCTGCAGTATCCTGGCGCAGTTCAGCGGTATCTTGCCGATTGTCAGCGGCCACTTGGCGCAGATCGGCAGTTTCTTCGCGCAGGTCGGCCGTCTCCTGGCGCAGATCGGCGGTTACTTCGCGCAGATCTGCGGTATCTTGGCGCTGGTCAGCGGTATCTTGGCGCTGGTCAGCGGTTTTTTGGCGCTGATCGGCGGTATCTTGGCGCTGGTCGCCGGCCTCTTTGCGCTGGTCACCGGCCTCTTTGCGCAGGTCACCGGCCTCTTTGCGCAGGTCACCGGCCTCTTTGCGCTCGGTGCCGGCCTCATTGCGCTCGGTGTCGGCGTCTTTCCGCTGAGTGCGGATCTTCTTGCTCATCACCGTTTGCCTTTTTTGACCGTACTGGATGCTTGTAGCCGCGTCGGCTGTCCACCGAGGAGTCCCTCGTATTCGAGCACCGGGTCGCCGATGACGATACCGTCGTCGGTGATGTCGAACCGCCGAATCTCGGTGCTGTGAACGCTGGCGCGCACTTTGACGACCGCCATGACCCGTTGTAAGCGACTCCCCACCTCGATGTAGCGCTGGACGATGATCGCGTCGGTAAGAAATGCCGACCCGTAGGGGCTGAAGCGCAGATCCATATAGCGGTCTTCGAGTTCCGACGTCATCACCACCGTCACGCCGAGACCGGAGAGCACGGCGAACATGCGAAACAGCGATTCGCGAAAGTCCTCGCGGAAGGTCGGCGCCACCGCCAGCTCGAACCCGGAGAGCGAGTCGATGACCACTCTGGTTGCTTTCATCTTTTTGATGAGTTTGGTCAAATGTTGCACGATCTCGTCGATCGACAGATCCAGAGAGCGGGTATTGATCAAGCCGATTTGCCCGGCGTGAACCATATCGTCGAGCGTGCGGATCCAGGACTGACTCGGCGTCTGCTCAAACGCGACGATCACGCCCGGTTCGCCCAGGCGTACGCCTTCAGCCAGAAAGGCCGTGGCGAGGATGGTCTTGCCCGATCCGGACGGCCCCGCGACCAGCAGCGAATAACCCGACGGCAAGCCGCCTCCCAGCATTTCGTCGAGGCGCGGCACGCCCGTGGCCAGCCGCCCCCTGCTGCGCACCGGTCCGGAAGTCACCGACGCTTCGCCGGTATCGACGTGAACGAGCGCCGCTGGATAGACTTCGATCCCGTCGCTGGTGATGCGGAAAGTGTGCATCCCCGGGCGGGTCGACTGACCGCGCATTTTCTGAACCTGCATCTTGCGAACCATCGAATTCCGGTAGACGCTTTGCTCCAGCAGCAGCAGGCCGTCGGCCACCGTTAAGACCGGATTGGGGTCGCTCCCCAATAAAGATTCTCCGATCAGGAAGGTGGTGGCCTGCCAGGCAGTCATCTGGGACCCGAGCTGTTGGATAAACAGTTCCGGGCTGTTCGCGCCCCTTGATTGGTGTTGCACTTCCAGCATGACCGAGCGGAAGGAATCGACGAAGACCAGCGCCGGAGAGAAGGCCTCGACCTCCTGAGTGATGCGCGCCAGCACCTGGCCAAAATTGCCCGTCGCGACGTCGTCGCTCAAATTGACGAATCGAATTGACTTATTGATCTTGTCGAGGTTGAAGAAGGGAAACTGCTGCTGATAACGCAGCATCTTCAACGTCGGTTCCCCGAGCATGGTGAAGAAGAGCGCCGGCTTCTCCGGCGTCGCCAGGGCGAACATGATCTGGTGCGCCAGCGTCGTCTTGCCGGAGCCCGGAGACCCGGCAATGACGTTGAAGGAAAATTCCGGCAGGCCGCCGCCCAGGATTTCATCGAGTCCCGGCACACCGGTGGCGAGTCGTCGTATGGCCACCTTTTTGTTCATGATTTGGTCTCCTTTTCAGACACCGGTGGAGTTGACACCCAGACCGGCTCCAACAGCCGCGCAGTCAAGGATTCTCCAATCAAGGATATCAGCAGCTCGGTGAAGGTCACCAGCAGAGTACAGCCCGCCTCTGCGGCGTCATTCGGCTCGCGGCCCGCGAGGCGGGCCTTGAGGCTTGCAAGCAGAGCAACGCTGTCCTCGTGAGTCCCGTCAACTGCAAGGCACGGGAAGGCGGCGCTTGCCAGGTGCAGCGAGCGGCCGAAAATGACGTCGACACCCCGCGCGCCGATCACCGGTACTAGCTGGGCGACCACCTTGCGCAATATACTGAGGGTGGCTTCAGCTACCGCACCAGCATCGGGAGCGTCCCCGGCACGTTGCGCCAGGGTTCTTCGTATCGCTTTCCGACGCAGATTCCTATCCGTTGCTGACATAGATTCGTCTCCAATAACTAAGCGCCGACTATAAAACTAAGGGTTTTATCCATGAAACTATTTTAGCTTGAGCAGAGAAAGATGCAAGGGAACGAGAGTAAAAAAGTTTCGGGTGATGCCGGTTTTGTTTGGGGGGGCCCTTTGACGCCTGGTGGTGACTCTGGTATAATTCCAATAGATACTAATTGGAAAAAGAAGCTGGATTCAGCCAGGAGGCAGAATCATGTCCTTGATAATTTATCTCATCGGTTTTGCTTTTGTCATTGGCGGCATTGCATGGGCACTTATTGTCGCGGGGGTGAGCACCCTCTATGTGATGATCGCGATCGTCATACTTGTCGGCGTTGCGATCTTGAGCGGGGTGACCCGTACCCGCACTAAGGACTGATCCGGCTTCCTCCCCCCTGCTTGCAGCCTGATAAGGGATATTTATGGCAAAAAAAATCTTTATAAAACAAACTTATGCATAAGAAAATAAACCTTACGAAATTGTTCCTGTTCATGGTCGCCGTTGCGATTTTCTTTTCTGCCGGTTCCGCTTCAGCTGTTGAAAAGCCCCGGCAGGGCAAAGAGTTGCTGCTCGACACCTATCACAGGAACATGGCACGATTGGAGACAAGCAGCTTCGGTCTTCCTCTCTTTCTGGAATCTTTTGAGCAAAACGACAAAATGCATGTGGATGTCTACGGAATCTTCAATTATCCATTCAGCAACGTTGTCAGCGTGCTCAAAATTCCGGCGAACTGGTGTGACATCGTATCCCTCCATCCCAATGTCAAGGCGTGCACCTACCGTGAACTGACCGGCGCATGGCTGCTGACCTTTTACCTCGGCCGCAAAGCCTATCAACCTCCGGAAGATGCCCGTCAAGTCATTTCCCGTTTCCGGAACGTTGATCATCAGCAGGGATATCTGGATATCATTCTCAATGCAGATGAAGGCCCTTTCGGCACGAAGGGCCACAGAATGAGGTGCGAGGCCCTGCCTCTTGACGGGGGAAGGACTTTTGTTCACGTCAGTTATGCATACAGCGACAGTGCTGCGCTTCGCCTTGCGGCAAAGGCCTATTTTGCGACACTCGGTCGGGGCAAGGTAGGGTTCACCGTGACCGGAACAGACAGAAACGGCAAACCGGTCTATATCGGCGGCCCGCGCGGCGCGATTGAGCGCAGTGCTGTCCGCTACTATTTCGCGATCCAGTCATTTATGAATACGGTGAAATATCCGGAAGAAAGTCGTTTCAACATGAGAATCAGCGAGTGGTACGATCTTACAACCCGTTTCAGGAGACAGCTCTTTGATCTGGAAAAGCAGGAGTACCTCGCATTAAAGACAAGAGAGCATAAGAACCAGGTGACGCTCCAGCGGCGGATCGGGACTGCTTTTCCGTGAGTGCCGGACACTAATCCAGCAGATAAGGGGGATGAAAGCGGATCAGTCCCTGCTGCGGGTACGGGTCACCCCGGTCAAGATCGCGACGCCAATAAGTATGACGACCGCAATCATCACGTAGAGGGTGCTCACTTTCGCGACAATAAGCGCCCACGCAATGCCGCCAATGATAAAAGCAAATCCGATGAGATAGATTATAAAGGACATGCTGTTGCCTCCCGGCTGGACCCAGCGTTTTTGAGTACGTTACTGAATCTTATTGTCATGGCATCGAAGTCGCCACGAGTAACTCTTCCAGAAGCCCACTATCCTGCTCTCTGTTTTTATAGCTGTTTTTGTGCAGTTTTCTCTCTTCTTCAGTCATGTGGTTTGATTCATGGCGGATAACCCCGGGAGTGAGCAACTCCTGGAGCAAAGCACTCTGCTGAAGCTTGATGGGAATACTTCCCCGGTCCCGCAACGGCGCCTGCCGGTTACGCTTCACCCGTAATGTATCTCGATGATTGAGGCCATCCTGAGACAGCTCCCAGCCGATGTTCCACAGCTGCTCAGGATCCTGGTCACGATCCAGTGCGGCAGCCTGCCTGTTCAGAGGGGGGCAGGCAAGTATGAACAGCACTGAGACAACGATGACTCTGTTGCTTTTCATGGTGAACTCCTTGCAGTGTTGAAGTAACACAATTTTTGCAGAAAGCGCGACAGTGCGCATGTTCTGCCAGGCCCTGAAGAACTGGATCCGTGCGTTAACGAAATCATTTCTGCAAAAAAAACGCAGAAATTAATTTTTCACCTACTAAACAGGTACATCGCAACTAGCATGCCAGAGGACTGTTTCGGAGAACAGGTGTGCAAGGGGTTGATTGTACGGGGTTAAATGGATAAATGTGCGGGGATGAGGGGAGAAGCTGTCAACCGAATTCCGTCATGTTTAGCATAACTGTCATATGTGACGGACCACGCTATGACCTATTGTTTTGACTTCCAGGCTTGCATCATCCCTCCCTCCATACAAGGGTGGGAACATGACACATCCCAGCGGCCACCTCACGTTGTCCCAAGACAGAGTGCCGCATAGATACGGGCAGCGCCCGAAACTTCCTCAAAGACCACCCGCTCTTCGGGCGTATGAGCGGTCTCCAGAGAACCGGGGCCGAGAATAAGCGGCTTTACACCTGCCGCAAAAAAGAGATTGCCGTCGGAATGAGAGCGGAAGGGATCCATCTGTAACGACAGGCCAAGCGCCGGATAGACTTCCCGTAAGATCTGCGCCAGACGGTTGCCGGTGCCAAGGTTGTAGCCGGCGGAGGCAAAATCGAAGGTGACATCCAGATCCAGTCCGGGAATGGTCCGGCCGAAGTCGGCTACGATCGTGCGGATCGCTTCCTGGAGGGCGCTCGGGTCCTGGTCGGGGGGAAGATGCAGATCAATCCAGGTTTCACAACGATCCGGTACGACAAAACCGGCCCGCGACGAGCTCATCTCCCTGATTGAATAGACGATCTCCGTTTTCGCCCGGTCGAACAGAGGGTCGTTCCCCAGCAGCAGCAGAACGCGCAGCATCGATTCCACCGCGTTATGCCCCAGTTCGGGGAGCGAGGAGTGACTTTGAAGGCCGCGCGTGACGAAACCGGCCTCCAGGTAGCCGTAATGGGCGAATCCGGCCGCCAGGCTGGTCGGTTCTCCGATGACCACCCAGGGTGGGCGGCAGGATTGAAGGAAGACCGCGCTGCCATCGCCGTTTTCTTCCTCCCCGACTACCAGCAGAAGCCCGACTGAAGGGCGCTCTGCAGGCTCAAATGCCTCGGCCAGTGCCAGCCAGGCCTCGATCATCGCGGCGCACCCCCCCTTCATATCGGCGCTCCCCAGACCGCGGATGGTGCCGTCTTCCTCCTGCGCCCCCAAGGCATCCAGATCCCAGGCCGGGACGGTATCAACGTGCCCCACAAGATAGAGAAACGGTTCCCCTGACCCCATGGTAACGCGCAGGTTATAGCGGTCTTCGTCCACTTCCTGCCGCTCCACGCTAAAGCCGGCCCGGGTGAGGAGCTCTTCCAGATAGAGCTGGATGTCCTCCTCCTTACCGGACGGCGAATAGATATCGAGCAGTTCGAGGAACGTTTTTCGCAGCCGGACAGGATTGATGGCCCGCCAGGCGTTTTCCAGGCGGGTGCTCATGGCTTCTTCACCGGTTTTTTTCTGCTCTTGCGTGACAGGTTGAGGGACATGTAGACATGTTCCCGGATATCACCGAACCCCTGCTTTTCAAAGAAACGAATCGCCGGCTGGTTGTCGGCGGATGTGTCGATAATCATCATCCGCACCCCCTGTTCCTTCATGCGGTGCTTTATCTCCTTGAATAACCCGCTTCCCACGCCACCCTGCTGAATATCCCTGCGGACTCCCACCCAGACAAGATAGCCGTATTTCCAGGGTGAGTTGTGTTTCGTGACCGTCGTTCCCAAGGCGAACCCGAGTATTTTCTCCCCCGCTTCCGCCACCAGGCAGAGTTCGTTGTCCGAATTGAAGAGGGTGGTGATCTCGTATTCGTCCCAGGTACGGTAGAGGCTTTGGAATGACTCGGCGGTAAAGACCTCCTCGCCGATATGAAAGACTTCGGGAAAATCATCGATGGTCATCACCCGGATGCGGAGCGCGTCTTTGCCTGCTGATGACGTTTCTGACATGAGGTCACCTCGTTGGAATAGCCGGAGAGGAGTTTTGTGTCCGGATAACAAAACCATACCCCCTGAACAAGTCGCCGTCAAAGTAATTTCTGTTTATCCTGGTAAGGGGCGTGAGTCTGGCCATGGCGACGGAAGTCGTTCTATTTGTGAAAGGTTCCATCGAATATGATGGCCAAGGGAGGATGGAGTTCACACCCCGCCATATATGGCGGTTATGTTATGCGTGATGGTTTTTTTGACGGTTATCCTTTCGCCTCGCACGCTCACTTTTGATTTTCCTCTGAGTAATCACACCATTACATCATCAGTATCCGCAGATTTTTTCCGGCACGATAGTTGATAGGTATGTGCCTGCCTCATGTGCCGGGGGCTGCTTCACCTCCCATGGGCCCCCGGCTTTTTTTTACAACCCGGCATCATCTCTTGAACAGGGGCATTACTACGCTGCCGGATTCAGGCACGAAAGATTCTGCAGGCCGCACTCTTCTCCATAGTCATGCAGGCGCTGACGCCGGGGAAACCTGCTGAGTGAATCCATCCGGATGTTCAGATTAAAACTTATCCGAAAAAATGTACTTTCCGTAGCGTTTCTGATACGGTAGCCATCCAGCGATGGCTCAATTAACAAAGCTCCGTTGGTTCAAGAACCCGTAGATAGCAACCCGAATGACCGGGAAAAAGCGGCCGCAATTATCGCCTTTAGTAATGCAGGTGTTATGTACGGATACGTTCTTATTCTTTCGGAGGATGACGATGAAATTTGCGTTGATAGCAGCAATTTTCCTTTCTGTGGTGATGGCTTTTTTTGCGGTACAAAACTCGCAGCAGACGCAGGTTTCATTCTTTGGATGGTATTTCGATGGTCCCTTGGTGATCATCCTTCTTCTTTCATTCAGCACCGGCGTAATCGTAACAATACTTGCCATGCTTCCAGGCTCATTGCGCAAATCAATTGTTATTTCAAAACTCAACGCCAGTATGGCTAAAAAGGTATCACTGCTTGAGAAGTTTGAAAAACAACAGCAGAGTAATAAATCCCACGAAAAGGAAACAATTCATGAGCAGCAGAGATGAGTTCATTCACTGCGGATGTCAGGAATGAGTGCAACGGGCGGATCAAGTCACTGAAAGTCGATTTGGCTAAATCCCGCTTCAGATAACAGGTGACAGTCGTCAGGTCACGCCAGGTGTGATGGGAATGTGACCTCGTCAGCCCAAAAAAGCCGCCCGGGATATATCCCGGGCGGCTTTTTACGTTGATTGTCGTCACCAGGTACGCCGGGGATCAGTGTTCCACGGCTGCTTCGGCCCGGATCGCCTTTGCCAGATCGCTGCTCACGGCGAGAAGTGCCCGGCCGTACGCTGCCACCAGGGGATCGTAGCCTGAGGCTTCCACCTTCTCGCGCACCAGGGTGCGGCCGGTTTTCTGAGCGCCCCCCGCGACACGGCGCAGAGACCAGACGGCCTCGACGGTGACCGCCTCCCCCGGCGCCGATTCGAAGCGCTGGATATCCACCAGTACCCGATAATCCGCGTCGGCGGCGGCATGCTGAAGATAGGACGACACCCGGCTTGATCCGAGCAGGCGGCTCAGGTTCTCCGCGATCAGACGCGGAATCTCGCTCTTGAGCGGCTCGGCCCATCGGTGCGTCTCCAGAATGTCCACCCGGTTGGCGGCAACGCGCACCACGAACTGCGGCCGGTCCACTACCTCGGGGAGCGTAACCGGTCCGACGGCAACCACCGGAGCCGCCGTGGCTGCGGCAGCAGTCCCGACCTCTGCACCGGGCTCCAGCGTATAGAAGGTTACCCGCGGTGATCTGCTGCAACCGGACGTAGCGAAAGCCAGGAAGACGGTTAGTATCCCGGCCCCGAAAAACTGGATTCGTGCATTCACAAAGCTGCGCATCATTGTTTATCCTCCCGTTTGCCGCGAATCAAGGATTCCGGGTGCTGCCCCAGGTAATCACTCAGCACCCGCAGCGACTGTGCAGCCCGCGACACTTCCCGCAGGGTCTCGCGCAGGTCGAGCTGTACCGGCGCATCGTCGGCAAGTACCTGGTTCGCACCCCCCAGTGTCTTGCGCGCCTCTCCCAATGTCTTTCGCACATCCTCCAGTGATTGCCGCGCCTCCAAAAGTACCGTGCGCGCTTCGGGAACCACCGTACTGTCCACGTTCATTAGCAGCTTATCGGCGCTCTTCAGGGTGGCGTCAAGGGTCTGAATCGTCTTTCTGGCATCGCCGGCAAGCTCCTCGAGCGGCATTTTTTCGATCTTCTGGACAATCTGCATCAGTTTTTTCTGCAACTGGCCCATGGAACCGGAAACGGTGGGAAACGTGGGCGGGATCGTACTCCAGTTGATTTTCGAAGGAGGCGCCTTGGGAAAGAAATCCAGCGCGACATACAGTTGCCCGGTCAGCAGGTTCCCGCTTTTTAGCTCCGCACGGAAACCGCGCGCGACGAGCGGATCGAGGAGTGCCCGGGAATCCAGGGGTTTAACCTGCTGCGATTTGTTGCGGTACTGCGCACGCAACAGCTCCGGATAGAACTGAATCTCGACCGGGATGGAGATTTCCGAATTACTGGAGTTCAGCGCCACGTCGATCTTCGTCACTTCACCCACGGTCACGCCCCGCAGATCCACCGGGGCTCCGGTGGAAAGACCGCGCACCGATTCCTTGAACACGAGGAGGTAGGTCTCGACCGTCCCGGTATGCTTCAAGGCCTCGTCCCTAGTACTGAACAGCGGGAAGACGCTGTCGGAGCCGGCTGACGGCGCGTCAATCCGGTCCTGCGGGGTCTGGAAGGAGATGCCTCCAAGGAGGATCGAGACCATGGATTCCGTGTTGATCTTCACACCACTGGCGTTGAGGGTCAGATCGACACCGCTTGCGTGCCAGAAGATGGAGTTGGTCTTGACGTACTGATCGAATGGGGCGCGGATGAAGACCTTTATGGTGACCCCTTTGCCGTCCCGGTCCAGGTCGGTGGCGATTACCTGTCCCACCGGCATGCGGCGGTAGAAGATCGGCGAGGAGGTGTCGAGCGAACCGACGTCGGCGGAGTGCAGGACAAACTGACGGCCGGGCACGTCCAGCGAAACGACGGGCGGCGTCTCGATACCGATGAATTCGTCCCGGTTTTCATCCGAGGTGCCGGCGCCGACGCCGATATAGGATCCGCCGATCAGCGTGCCGAGCCCGGAAACAGTGCCGCCGGAGATTCGGGCGCGCACAACCCAGAACCGGGTGTCCTTCACCAGGAGCCCTCTGGCATCCTTGGACATTTCGGCGGTCACGACCACATGAGACCTGTCCTTGGCGATGGCAATTCCCTTGACCTCCCCGATCTGAACGTCCTTGTACTTGAGTTTTGTCTTGCCCGCCTCCATACCCTCGCCGGTCTTGAAGGTGATCGTGATGGTCTCTCCACGATCCATGAAAGCCTTGACCGCGATGGAAAGGCCGATGAGAGACGCAACAATGGGGATGATCCAGACCAGCTGGACCGAGAAGCGCCGTCTCGGTTCGCTGACAGCATCGGGAATGTCGGAAAGAACGGGTTTTTGAGTGGTATCGGTCATAGAGTTCTCTCTTTTTGAAGGGGGTCCCAGATCAGACGCGGATCGAATTGCCTGGACGCGAACATCGTCAGCACAACGACGGCGCCAAAGGCCAGCGCAGCCGGTCCCGCTTTTACCGTCGCCATGGTCCCGAACTGCACCAGTGCGACCAGGAGCGTCACTACGTATATATCCAGCATCGACCAGCGACCGACCAGCTCCACCATCCGGTAGAGGCGCGTGCGTTGCCTGGGGTGCCACCTGGAGCGGCGCTGCACCGAAACAAGCAGCAGGGTGAGCGAGATCAGCTTAAGAAGCGGAATAGTAACGCTGGCGATGAATACGATGATGGAAATCATCCAGGAGCCTGTTCTCCAGAGCTCGATCACGCCGCTGACGATGGTGTCCTTGCGGTAGTTAAAAAGCGATCCGGTCTCCATCATCGTCAGGAGGTTCGCGGGGATATACAGGATATAGGCGGCAATGAGCAGCGCCCAGCAGCGCGACACGCTGCCGGGCTTGCGGTAATGCAGGGAGGCGCCGCAGCGGGGGCAATGTGCCGAAACCGACGTCCGTTCCCGTCTGGAGACGAGGTTGCAGACGTGACAGGAGCACAGCCCCTGCCCGGCGGCGCTCATCTTCATCTCTGCCATGCAGCCACCTCCTCGCCCGGTTTTCTGTCCAGGCGGGCCCAGACATCACGGGCGCTAAACGATGAGGCAGCGGCAGCCAGCAGCAGGGTCAGGACCCCGAAAGACCAAATTGCGACACCGGGGATGACGTTGAACGAGCTGGTGAGCTTCACCAGCGAAACCAGCACGCCGAGCATGAACACCTCGACCATGCCCCACGGCTCAAAAAAGCGCATCATGCGCAGAATAACGGGGTACCCGGGGGGAATGCGCCGGAATTTGAGCGACAGCAGCAGATAGATCATCGTGAGGAGTTCAAGAGCCGGGACGAAAATGGTGGTAAGGAAAACGAGCATCGAGACGGACCGCATCTGCTGGTGCCAGAGGGAGCGCACTGCACCTGCAAGGTTGATCTCGCTGCTGCCCCCCTGCATCTCGATCGCGAAGAGGGGAAACATGTTGGAGATCACGAACAGCACGGCGGCGGCCAGGGTATAGGCGAGCGTGCGGTTGATGCTGTCGGTAGAGTTTCGGTACAGGACCGCGCCGCAGCGACTGCAGCTGGCCGTGCATCCCGGCTTGAGGGGAATCTCCCGCTGAAGCAGGTCGCAGTGATGGCAGGCGATGAGTTGTGCGGAATAATGTGACATCCAGAAAACCGTTCCTCTTCAAAGTGGCGTATTCGAATCTTTGACCACGGGAATTGCAGTCTGGTACAGCATAGGCGACAATCCGGTATCATGGCTGATACTCTTTTTTTTTACAGCATTTTAAGAAAACTGGCAAGATCATTTCCGACCTGTAATTGAACAGTTTCAAGATGTTTGCCTCAACGCATCCCTTCATATATGGCGGTTATGTTACGCATTACGGATTCCGCTGACGGTATTTTTTTCACCCGGCATGCTCTCTTTCCGATTTTATCATGTAAAATCGGACCCTTGCACCTCCGGTATCCGCAGTTCATCTCTGGCACGCAAGTTGCCATAACCTGCATCGATTGTGCAATCCGAAAGTAACGATATAATTCACTAAAAGGACCCGCCCAGTGCGCCCTTTTTAGTGAATGTAACGGGATCATGCCTGAA
>VFJM01000325.1 GCA_009886055.1 Geobacter sp.
ATATCGGCAGCGTGATGACCGTTCTGGTCGAAGGGGAGGGGAAACTTCCCGGCCAGGTTTCCGGCAAGGGAGATATCGGCCGTATCGTCAACTTTGCCGGTGACAGCTCCCTGATCGGCAGCTTTGTCGATGTCAGAATTATCAAAGCGTACCCGAATTCACTTCTGGGGGAGCTATGAAACAAGTATTCACGAGGGTATCATGACCAGTACGGAACAAGCCGCACCCACAGCCAATAACTTTCTGCGCACCATTATTGAAGAAGACCTCAAAAGCGGCAAGCACAGCAGCGTCGTGACCCGGTTTCCACCCGAGCCGAACGGTTATCTTCACATCGGTCATGCGAAGTCGATCTGCATCAACTTCGGTCTGGCGCGTGATTTCGGCGGACGCTGTCACCTCCGCTTTGATGATACCAACCCGGCCAGGGAAGAACGGGAATACATCGATTCAATCAAGGAGAGTGTCCGCTGGCTCGGCTTTGACTGGGGTGAGCACCTCTATTATGCTTCGGACAACTTTGAGCAGCTGTACCAGTGGGCGCTCTTTCTGATCGGACAGGGAAAAGCGTACGTCGAGGATCTGAATGCCGAGGAAATCCGTTCCTATCGCGGCACGTTGACGGAACCCGGGACAGAGAGCCCGTATCGCACCCGTTCAGCAGAGGAAAACCTTGACCTGTTCAGCCGTATGCGCGCCGGAGAGTTCCCGGACGGCACCCGAGTGCTGCGCGCCAAGATCGACATGGCCTCGCCCAATATCAGTCTGCGCGATCCGGTCCTTTACCGGATTATCCATGCTCCGCATCCGCATGTCGGCGATGCCTGGAAGATCTACCCGATGTACGACTTCGCTCATGGACAGACAGATGCCATTGAGGGCATTACACACTCGATCTGCACGCTGGAGTTCGAATCCCACAAGCCGCTCTACGAATGGTTCCTTGATAACCTGCCGGTACCGGCGCGGCCGCGTCAGTATGAATTTGCCCGGCTGAATCTGACCTACACGGTGATGAGCAAACGAAAACTGCAGGAGTTGGTGCAGCTCGGCATTGTCAGCGGCTGGGACGATCCGCGCATGCCGACCCTGGTCGGAATCAAGCGGCGCGGCTACACTCCGACGGCGGTACGGGCCTTTTGCGAGCTGATCGGCGTCGGACGGAGCGATTCGTGGATCGATGTCTCCATTCTGGAAGAGTGTGTCCGCGCCGAACTGAATGAATCGGCGCCGCGAGCCATGGCCGTTCTCCGCCCGATCAAACTGGTGATTGACAATTATCCGGCTGATCAGACCGAAGAGCTGCAGGCCGCCAATCATCCGCAACAACCGGATAAGGGGAGCCGTATCATCCATTTCACCCGCGAGATCTGGATTGATGCCGATGATTTCATGGAGACACCGAGCAAAGGTTTCCATCGCCTGACTGTCGGCGGCGAGGTCAAGCTCCGCTTTGGCTATATTGTCACCTGCACGAGCGTTGTCAGGGACGAGCAGGGAACGGTTCTGGAGCTTCACGGCGAGTACGACCCCGCATCGCGCGAGGGGATACATACCGCTGACGGCCGAAAGGTCAAGGGGGTTATCCACTGGGTTTCCGCCCCCCATGCCGTGACCGCCGAAGTGCGGCTGTTCGAGCGCCTCTTCAGCGATCCTAACCCCGACTGGGGGGGGGGTGACTACAAGCAGTTTCTGAATCCCGGTTCAGTTGAATCGCTGTCCGACTGCAAGCTTGAAGCCTCTCTCGCCGGATCGGATGCCGGAACCCGCTATCAATTTGAACGCATGGGCTATTTCCGTCAGGATCCGAAAGATTCACTCCCCGGCCAGCTTGTTTTCAACCGGATAGTCACATTACGGGATGTATGGTCTACCAAGAAGTAAAACATGAAAGAGTGGTATACAACTACATGAATAAACAAAAGTTTACATCTGGTTTTGTCTCAATCATCGGTCGCCCGAATGTCGGAAAATCAACACTCCTGAACAGCATTATCGGCGAGAAAATTGTCATTACCTCGGACAAGCCCCAGACTACCCGCAACCGGATTCAGGGGATTCACAACATCCCCGGCGGTCAGATCGTTTTCATCGATACCCCCGGCATCCACACCGGCCGCTCCCGGCTGAACAAAAGTATGGTGGATGTGGCGCGTTCGGCTATCAGCGGGGTCGACCTTCTGATGCTGGTCGTTGAAGCGACCACTTCTGCCGATCCCGCCTTTATTCAGGATGTTTTGAAAAAAGTGACGATCCCGGTAGTGCTGGTAATCAACAAGATCGATCTGCTCACTGACAAGAATCAGGTGCTGAAGAAAATAGCCGACTGGTCAGAGCTCTACCCGTTCAGGGAAATCATTCCCGTATCAGCCGGCCGCAATGACGGGGTTGATCACCTGGTCTCGGTTGTCAGCGGCTATCTCCCTGAAGGGCCGGCGATGTTCCCGGACGACATCCTGACTGATATGCCGGAAAAGTTCATCGTGGCAGAGATGATTCGCGAAAAGGTTTTTCGTCTGACGCGTGACGAGGTGCCGTATTCGACGGCGGTTGTCGTCGAAAGCTTTATTGAACGTGAGAATGGCGTAATTGCGATCTCGGCCGCCATTATGCTGGAACGGGCCACCCAGAAGGGAATCATAATCGGCTCGAAGGGTGAGATGCTGAAAAAGATCGGCACTCAGGCCCGTCAGGATATCGAGCGCTTGCTTGCTACCAGGGTATATCTGGAGCTGTTCGTCAAGGTAGTTGAAAACTGGAGCGAACGACCGTCTAAATTAAGAGAACTGGGATACGAATGAAACCTTTAGTAGCCATTGTCGGCCGTCCCAATGTGGGCAAATCAACCCTTTTCAACCGTCTCCTTGGTCATCGCCGCGCTATTGTGGACGACACCCCCGGAGTTACGCGTGACCGCAACTATGCCAACATTACCCGTTTCGAAAAGCCGTTCATTCTTATCGATACCGGCGGCTTCGAGCCGGTAACCGAAAACCGGCTGTTGCAGCAGATGCGTGAGCAGTCAAAACTTGCGATTGAAGAGGCTGATATCATTATCTTTATGATGGATGCCAGGAGCGGGTTGACTCCGGCGGATATTGAGGTTGCCGAGATGCTGCGGCGCGTCAAGAAACCGGTATTTTTTGTCGTCAACAAGGTTGACGGAGATAAACTTGAAAATGAATCGGCTGAATTTTATTCCCTCGGAATTGGCGAGCTGTACACCATTTCAGCTGAACATAATCGCGGTGTGGTTGATCTGGTTGAAAACATTATGGACGTTTTCCCGCCGACTGACATAGCTGACCCTGAAGAGAATATCACTCGAATCGCCGTCGTGGGGCGCCCTAATGTTGGCAAGTCATCGCTTGTCAACCGACTGCTCGGCTTTGAGCGGGTAGTAGCCAATCCGACCGCCGGCACAACTCGCGATTCGGTTGACACCCCATTTACTTGCAATAAAAAACCATACGTCCTGATCGATACCGCTGGTATCCGCCGCAAGGGGAAAACGACTGAAAAACTGGAAAAGTACAGCGTCTGCGATGCCCTGCGCAGTATCGAGCGCGCCGATGTCGTGCTGATGGTGATCGACGCAGACGAAGGGGTCACCGAGCAGGATGAACGGATTTCCGGTTACATCCATGAAGCAGGCAAGGGGTGTGTCTTTGTCATTAACAAGTGGGATCTTCTCGATAAGGATAACGCCACCTTCAAAACCTATACGGAAAAAATCAGGGACGGTTTTAAATACATGGCATACGCCCCGATTGTCTTCGTTTCTGCCAAAACCGGCCAGCGTACCGGCAAGATCATAGAAACAGTTGATGACGTAATGGCGCAGTATTGCCGACGCGTTACCACATCGGAACTTGTACATGTGTTTACCGATGCCATTGAATCTCACCATGCCCCCCTGTCTCACGGTCGCAGGGTGAAATTCTACTTTGCCACCCAGGTTGCAACAAGACCGCCGGCATTTGTTATTTTTACCAATCAGCCAGATAATATCCATTATTCCTACGAGCGCTACCTTATCAATAAGTTCCGTGAAGCGTTCGGATTTGACGGTGTCCCCCTGCGGCTGATGTTCCGCGGACGGGACAAAACAGACACTTCCCGCAGCAAGGGTGGGGCGGATCACTCCTCGAAATAGTCTTTCTGTATCCGACTAGTTATGATCTTCCGCTCATGGTTCGACAAGTTCACCACGAGCGGAAGATAAGGCAGTTAAACTGATATCGGTTCCGCCGAAACTTTTCACCTCATCTCTGCCCATTCTTGGGCTCCTCTCCACAATATTTTTATGGCTGAAAATTAAGAGTCTTGGCCATTTCCCGCTGAAATACTTTTTAATGAAGCCTCATTCCAGTGTTAATTTGTCCTGTTTTCTGCTATGTAGAAAACTTGTTTTGACAACATAGAAGCAATAAAGCGAGCCTTACCCTGGAGGTTTTCCTGGGCAGGCATCACGCTGAGGAAAATACAAGATGACAACACTCAACACTCTTCTGGATAGTTTCCGCACTGCCGCCGCCACCGAGCGCGAAAAAGGCACCTATTTTGAAGAGCTGATCTGCACCTACCTGCGCAACGAAGCCATCTACCGTGATTTGTACAGTGATGTCTGGACGTATGCCGACTGGGCAGTTCAGCAGGGATTGGACGGACGCGATACGGGGATTGATCTGGTGGCCAGAACCAACGGCACGGGCGAGTTCCATGCCATCCAGTGCAAGTTTTACGCGGAAGATTACCGCGTCCAAAAAAGCGACATCGACAGCTTCTTTACGGCATCCGGTAAAACTCACTTCACCTACCGCATTATCATCACGACCACCATCCACTGGAGCGAGCACGCCGAAGATGCCCTGTGCAACCAGCAACCGCCGGTCAGCAAGATAGACCTACATGATCTGGAAAACAGCCAGATCGACTGGAGCCAGTACCAGCCCAGCAGCCCGCCAGTATTTAAAGCCAAAAAGCAACTGCGTCCACACCAGACAAGCGCTCTGGCCGCAGTCAAAAACGGCCTGACGCAAGCCGACCGGGGCAAGCTCATCATGGCCTGCGGAACCGGTAAGACCTTCACCAGCCTGAAGGTCGCCGAAAGCTTGGCCGGAGCGGGTAAACGCGTGCTGTTTCTGGTGCCCAGTCTTTCCCTGTTGTCGCAATCACTCACCGAATGGACACAGGAAAGCGAAATCCCGCTGCACAGCTTTGCCGTCTGTTCGGATAGCGACGTCGGCAAAAAGCGTAAGAAGGACGACGACACGGTTCAGACCTTCACCCACGAATTACGTTACCCCGCTACCACCCACCCAGCTCGGCTCGCGGCGGAAATGACCAAGCGCCATGACGCGCTGCATATGAGCGTAGTCTTCAGCACGTACCACTCCATTGAAGTCATCAGCCGTGCCCAGCATGATTACGACTTGGCCAGTTTTGATCTGATTATTTGTGACGAGGCGCACCGCACCACCGGCGCAACCTTTGACAGCGAAGACGAAAGTGTCTTTGTCAAAGTCCATGACGCCGAATTCATCTGTGCCGCCAAACGTATGTACATGACAGCCACGCCCCGCATTTATGGCGATTACGCCAAGGCCAGCGCCGAAAAGGACAACGTGGCGCTCTGCTCCATGGATGACGAAAGCCTGTATGGCAAAGAGCTGCACGTCATCACCTTCTCGCAAGCCGTAAAGCTTGGCCTGCTGGTCGATTACAAGGTCATCGTGCTGGCGATTGAAGAAGCGCATGTCAGTCGCCGCATTCAAACCCTGCTGGCAGATGAAAACAATCAACTCAAGGTTGATGACGCCGCCAAAATCATCGGCTGCTGGAAGGCGCTTTCCAAACAGGGTCTGACCAATGATCTTGTGGGTGACTCCTCCGCCATGCAGCGCGCCGTGGCATTTTGCCAAGTTATCGAAATCTCCAAAGGAGCTAAAACCCACAAGGTAAGCTCCAAGCAGATTGCAGGCATGTTCCAGAAAGTGGTTGCAGCATATCAGGAAGAAGAGACAGAGCAAACCGCCAGCCTCACTTGCGAGGCCGAACACGTCGATGGCAGCATGAACGCCAGCGAGAAGGAAGTTAAACTCGACTGGCTGAAAGACGAGCCAGCGGAAGATACCTGCCGAATCTTGAGCAATGTGCGCTGTCTTTCGGAAGGTGTGGATGTGCCCGCCCTGGACGCCGTGCTGTTTCTCACGCCTCGCAATTCTCAAGTTGATGTGGTGCAATCCGTTGGCCGGGTCATGCGCACCGCGCCGGGTAAAAAGCGCGGCTACGTCATCATGCCGGTTGTCATTCCGGCAGGCATGGAAGCGCACGAGGCGCTAAACGACAACAAAACCTATGCAGTAGTGTGGCAAGTGTTACAGGCGCTCCGCTCCCACGATGACCGCTTTGACGCCATGGTAAACAAGCTTGATTTGATCGGCAAGGACACCAGCAAGATGGAAGTCATCGCCATCACCGACAAGATCGGCAAGAAACAGGAAAAGTCCTCAGGTACCAAAAACAGGGAGGCCGGCAAAGGCGGCTTTACCATCGGTGAAGCGGTCAAACGCCCCGGCAAGGAAGACCAGTTTGACCTGCAATTCGAAATCGGCGAAATAGAGAAAGCCATCTACGCCAAACTGGTGCAAAAGTGCGGCAACCGCCACCACTGGGAAGATTGGGCTAACGACATCGCCAAGATCGCCCGCACCCACGTGGACCGCATCACCGGCATTCTGGAAAACGAAGCCAACACCATCGAGCGCGAGGCCTTCAGGGTCTTTGTCTGTGAGCTGCGCGATGATCTGAACGACAGTCTCAGCGACGGCGAAATCATCGAAATGCTTGCCCAGCACCTCATCACCAAACCGGTATTCGACGCCCTGTTTGAAGGTTACAGCTTTGCCAAGCACAACCCCATGTCACAGGCCATGCAGGGTGTGCTGGATGTGCTGCAAGAACACCACCTGAACAAGGAGGCGGACACCCTGCAAGCCTTCTACGACAGCGTTAAACTGCGCGCTCAAGACATCAACAATGCTGAAGGTAAACAGAAAATTATCGTCGAGCTGTATGACAAATTCTTCCGCAACGCTTTCCCCAAGATGACCGAGCGGCTGGGAATCGTCTATACTCCGGTGGAAGTGGTTGACTTCATCATCCACAGCGTCAATCACATCCTGCAAACCGAATTCGGCCAGACGCTGGGCAGCAAGGGGGTTCATATCATCGACCCCTTTACCGGCACCGGCACGTTCATTACCCGCCTGTTGCAAAGCGGGCTGATTGCCCCTGAGCAGCTTCCTTATAAATATCAGCATGAAATACACGCCAATGAAATCGTGTTGCTGGCCTACTACATCGCCGCCATTAATATTGAAGCGGTCTATCACAGCATCGTTGGCGGCGATTACCAGCCGTTTGAAGGCATCTGTCTCACTGACACCTTCCAGCTCTACGAAAAGGAAGACTTGATTGACCAGATTTTGGTGCAGAACAGCGCCCGCCGCAAGCGGCAGAAGAAACTGGATATTCGGGTCATTTTTGGCAACCCGCCTTATTCCGCCGGGCAAACCAGTGCCAATGATAACAACCAGAATGTAGCTTATCCATATTTAGATGAACGCATTCGTAGCACCTACGCAGAGCGCTCAACGGCCACGCTCAAAAACGCACTGTACGACAGCTATATCCGTGCCATTCGCTGGGCCAGTGATCGTATCGGCAATAGTGGGGTGATTGGGTTTGTCACCAACGCGGGGTTTTTGGATTCGAACTCTGCCGACGGTCTGCGCCACTGTCTCGCTGAGGAATTTTCCAGTATTTACGTATACCATTTGCGCGGCAACCAGCGAACGTCTGGCGAGTTGTCACGCAAGGAAGGGGGCAAGATTTTTGGCAGTGGAAGCCGTGCCCCGATTGCCATTTCCTTGCTTGTGAAAAATCCGGACGCCGTCCAGCATGGCCAGATTTATTTTCACGATATTGGTGACTACTTGAGTCGAGAAGAGAAGCTGAATAGAGTCAGCGCCTTCTCCAGCGTTGCCGGAATTTCTGAAACTGGAGACTGGCAAACTATCACCCCCGACCAACATGGCGACTGGCTTAACCAGCGCGATGACGGTTTTAGTAACTACATAGTGATGGGTGATAGGAATGGCAAGGAGTCAAAGGCGGTCTTTGCTAACTATTCGAGTGGTGTAAAAACTCAACGCGATGCTTGGTGTTACAATCTTTCCGAATCTGGCGTGGCCGACAACATGACACGCATGATTACCTTCTATAACAGCGAAGCAACACGCTTTGACCAAGCTTTTGCGGGGTTGGACAAGAAAGCACTGGAAACCAAGGTGGACGGTTTTATTAACTCTGACCCAACGCAAATAAGTTGGACTCGGGCGTTAAAACAGGAATTGGTCAAAAATAGCCGATTCTTATTTGAAGTTGAATGTCTGACCCCCGGCCTCTACCGACCATTTACCAAGCAATGGCTCTATTTCAACCGCCGCTTAAATGAAGAAGTACTTCAGATGCCTCGATTTTTCCCAAATACAACTACTGAGAACCGTGTGATATCTCTGTCGAGTATTGGTGCAAAAAACGGATTCTCAGTATTGATATCTGACGCTGTACCAGATTTACAAATGCAATTTAACGGTCAGTGTTTCCCTCTGTACATTTATGATAAGCCGGACACTGAAACGGCAAATCATGACGACCTGTTTGCCACTTCCACTCCGCCCAAAACGGAAAGAAAGCGCCGCGATGCCATTACCGACGAAGGACTGGCGCATTTCCTGACCGCCTATCCTGGTGAAACCATCAGCAAGGAAGATGTGTTCTATTACGTCTATGGTCTGCTGCATTCGCCGGAATATCGTGAGCGCTATGCTGACAACCTGAGCAAGGAGCTGCCACGCATCCCTTGTGTGAAAACCGCTGCCGATTTCTGGGCGTTCAGCAAAGCGGGCCGTGCGCTGGCTGAACTGCATCTGAACTACGAAACCGTAGCGCCCTATCCGGTCAAGTTCGACAGCGGCGGCAAGACGCTGACCGATGCCGACTACCGTGTTGAGAAGATGAAGTACGGCAAAAAGGGCAAGGAGAAAGACCTCACCACGCTGCATTACAACGACAGGATCACCCTCACCGGCATCCCGCTGGAAGCCTACGACTACATCGTAAATGGCAAACCGGCGCTGGATTGGGTGGTGGAGCGCCAGTGCGTGAAGACCGACAAGGACAGCGGCATCGTCAACGACGCCAACGACTGGGCTGTAGATACAATGAAGAATCCGCGTTATCCGCTGGAGCTGTTTATGCGGGTAATTACGGTTAGTTTGGAGACTATGAAGATAGTTGGGAGTTTGCCGGGGTTGGAGATTTGAAGGAGTGTTACTAGGAAAGGGAGGTTAGTTATCTTTGAAAGTGGTACGATTACCAACTGGAGAAATGGTCCCGCCAGATTTAAAGACTGTGGGTTATTTTCATGATGACCAAAGAACCCCGAAAACTGCTCCAAGTGAGCGCGATTGCCTAAGAGGAATCGAATATGTTGAGTGAATTGTGACGACAATGACGACCAAATCAAACGTATCGCCGCCGGTCGAGCCAGAAGTATTCCAACAGGCCATAGAAACCCTGCGAGTCTATACCGGTGTCGTGCTTTTGTCTTTTGCCCAGCACGGGCAAGGTTTGCGCGAAACCGTCGCACGGAACTTTGTTGCCCGAGGAATGAGCTGCACACAAAGTATTTTTGCGGTCTGGAAATCGGGAAGCGAGCAAGACTCATGGATACTGCACAGATCACTGCTGGACCGCCTCATTCACCTTCATCATCTCGGCGAGACTGACGGGTTTGCCGACTTCGATGAATACTCTTTCTTGTCGATGTACGAAGCTAGGCATCAGCTTCTATCCGATCCCGACATGAAGAGTAAGGCACCACCAAATTTAAAAGTACTACAGAGAACAGACAAACCGAGATATGACGAGATCTCCGCGAAGGCGGCACGGTGGCACCGACCGAAAGCCGAAGACGTGGCAAGGAAGATGGACCTCGGCTTTATCTATCGGTTCGGTTACGATTACGCTTCAACGCATGTGCATCCGATGGCTAGCGACGGCGAATCCGACTTCACGGCACTCATTTCGTCGCCAAACGCAGTGACTATTCCAGATGCAACAGTCGTGAGTAACTCAATTCTGGTTCAGAGCATGCTCATCCAGGAAGCATTTAATGTCAGCAAGATGCGTTGGAGAGCAATCGCCTATGACTTCCTGGATCAAATTCGGATGTTTCTCGGAACTGGCAATCCACAGTTTTATCTAACTTTTCTTAAGATTGGTAGAGCTGGGCCGGATTTTCAGCTTTGTGAACCAACTACGCCGAACGACGGGGCTGGTGCAGGCAGGAGCTAGGCCCACATGTTTATCCCAAAAAAAACGTGGACGACCTCGTTAGTAAGGGGGATTTTACCAAAGGGCTATTCAAGTAGGGTTCGTCAGGTCTCCACTAAATTACTGGCTTATATTGAGGATACAATATGGATGGCGAAACCAAGAAACAGCGTGAACGTCATATATTTAATTTGGTATACGGCGAAGCTCTGTTCGCTGATGTCACGGATAAAGAGTGTCCAGACTTCTTGGTGAGGCTCTCTGAGAATTCACCAAGCTTTGGAGTTGAAGTTACCGAATTCTATCATTCAGAAACCGGCGCCCGTCTCGACCGCATTCCCGGATATTCTTATCAATTACTTGATGGCGGGGATGTCAAGCACAAGGATGACCGAAACGCGCTACACGTTGCTAAGGTTGACATCGTCAAAGAGGATAATTCCATTCACGAGAAAGACCTTTCCGCAATCATTCAACGTGTTCCGTCATTAAGCGAGTGCTCTCGCCTAGTTGCTCAGCGAATCTTGTCCAAAACGCAACAGATCAAGAACACAGCGGCTGAAATCTCTCACGTCAATTTGATTATTCAAGACAAAACAGGATTGCTTCGCGTCACAAAATCTACGGATTTTTATCGAATTTTCTTTTTACCAGAACTGATTTCGGCATTGTCTATTACCTCATTTCGTGAAGTCTTTCTGATCACAGATATCGAAGATCGGCAGGTGTACGTCCGCCTAAAAATGCTCCTCTTGTTGTCTAATGCCTACCTTTTCAACGGTGCAATTGTCAGTAACGGCATTGCGGAAAGGATGGGTGCGGATGTTGACGATGTCGAATTATTTGCCTCTTACTTCGCCAGCACCGTTGAAGAGCGGGTATTTGTCTACCACGACAAAGATGGCTCCGAGGTGATATTTGGTGATACGGGCCTCTTGATTGCTCAAGATGGATCAATAACCGTTAGGCTCCACTCAGATCGTCCGATCCGTCCCAGCGCCGCGCCACCAGTTTTGCCATGGAAATCACTGTTGGGTACTGACTTCCACGAAATAATGACCGAATATCGCAAATCGAGTACGTTCTCAAGTGAGGCGGTGTTCTCAGTCATACCCAGGACTCAGGAGGTCCTAAAATAATCTGTTTTCGTAATTACTCGGAAAAAAAGGAAATTATGATGTCGAAATCCTTGTGGCTCAAGCTTGTACTACCGTTGTTTCTGCTTTCGGCATTCTTGCTTGTCCTACATTATCGGTGGGATTCAGACGGTCTTCTTATAAACTTAACCACAGAAGTTATAGGTATTGTGGTGACTGTCACCTACGTTGACAGAATCATCCACTGGCATGAATCGGAAAGATGGCGAGGGACAGATATGCGAATCTCCTGTCGCCTAAAAGTTTACATCAACGCAGTTATCTCTGGAGTCCGGACGGGACTAGGGTTTGGTCCAGACATAATGGACCAAGCGGAAATCATGAGTGGTGACCCAGTGCGAGGCCATCTTGAAGTACTGAGAGTCGCCCAGCATGTTCTTGAACCGGCGTCTCGCGGTCGTCTAAATGGGTTGGATGAGGAGGGCTGGAGGCGACTTGCAGGTCATCTGCAATCAATGTGGACAGAGGCGGAACGCCTTCTTGATAGGTTTCCCCACAGGCTTAAGCCTCGTCAGGTCGAACTCTTGTTGGACATTCAATCCGCGATTTCATCCGCGTTGGTTTTCTGGATTACGTTCCCGGACTTAGCGGGTGTGCCTGTAGATAAACTCCCGGAGTCCAAGACGCCCCCTGAGGTTCTCCAATCGCTCGGATACGACTCCACTGCGAAAGAGATAAAAAGGATACTGGTTCTCGCTCGGGAGATTGCAAACGCGTAATCCGAGCTTACAGCGGTACTCGATACAGAAGCTCGGAAGTTGTCAAACTAAGGAGTGACCACCGAAAATGAAATGGGAGATCAGAACACTTGAAGATGCTGTTCGACGTGTGAACGGAGATCGGTACGCAGACGAAATACACGACCCACTTCGGTCATTCAAGTGGAAGAGTGAAATAGCGAACTATCACGCATGCGAATCTGAGAGGGTAATTGAAGAGGCAATAGCTTCAATTTATGGAATAAGCAAAGACGTTTCTGGTGACTTTGTCGTTGCAGACGCTATATTGTGTGCTGGGTCTTCCAAAACAATTAAGGCCGCTCAATTCAAGGCGGAGGCTCACATAATTGCGTCCGCTCAAGCCTTGCATTCGCTCTGCGATATCCTCTCTGGCATTGTGTACTGGTGCTTTCAACTTGACTCTGTTCCAAAGCCGCCACCGGTAAACCGTCTAAACCTTCGTGCCATTCATAGGGCCTTGTGTACCCTACCCGAGTATTCGGCAACAGCAAATTTGATCAATGCTGTAATTTTGTCAGATGAATTTACTTATCTCTCCGCGTACGTGAACACAACAAAACACAAGAGTCTTGTCAGTTCAACCTTGACTGCGTCTTTCGAAGCCGACTATCGCAACGGTATGCGCATAAAAGAGTTTTCATATACAGATCACCGCGGAATCATGAGCCCGTACGAACGCAAATGGTCACACGATTTTCTATTTCCAGAGAATGACGCTCTGAGACTCAAGTTGGTTGCTATCGGCAACTCTCTCAATGATCACTACAATGGTAAAACTGCAAAGGATTGATACGTTCCTGAACCAGGTAGGGTGGGCATAGTTTTATTATTCCCTCGCGGAGCAATGCGACAACTGGCAACACGGATGGAATCTGCAACCAAGACCGGTGGGCAATAAACCCTGTCCACCTTACAGAACTATTGCTCGTAAGCTGCATAGCCGTAACAGTGGAGGTCGAGTATGAGTGAAAAGAAGATCGTCATCATTGCGGGTCCCAACGGAGCGGGCAAAACTACTTTCGCCCGTGAGTTCCTGCCGAATGAAGCCGGATGCCCGATATTCATCAATGCAGATCTCATCGCAGCCGGGCTTTCTCCGTTTCAGCCGGAATTTGCAGCCGTAAAGGCTGGCAGACTGATGCTGGAAGAGATCCGTGAGTATTCCCGGCACGGTGCAAGCTTCGCCTTTGAGACAACCCTTGCCGGTAGAACATATGCGAGGATGATCCCCGACTGGCAGGCGGAAGGTTATCATGTCAAACTCTTTTTCCTGACTCTCCCCTCAGCTGAAATGGCCATCGCACGTGTTGCCGAAAGGGTGCGGCAAGGTGGGCATAATGTTCCGGAAGAGGTTGTACGAAGGCGTTTTACCGCAGG
>VFJM01000201.1 GCA_009886055.1 Geobacter sp.
TCAATATCGCTGCCGCTGCCATGCTTGGCGTGGAGCGAAATAAAATGATCGGGAAGCCGATATCAAAATTCATCTTCCATGAAGACCAGGATATCTATTACCTGCACCGCAAAAAGGTCTTTGAAGTGCATGAAGTACAGGTCTGGGAGATGCGCCTGAATCGGGTCAACGGCTCCCCGTTCTGGGCATATCTGCGGGCTCTCCCGGCAGACAACGGTACGTACTGGATTACATTGATCGATATCACCGATCGCAAGCGGGCAGAGCAGGAAGTGCAGCAGGCCAAGGAAGCAGCGGAGGAGGCCAGCCGTGCCAAATCGGATTTTCTGGCGACCATGAGCCATGAAATACGCACGCCGCTGGGCGCCATGCTGGGTAATGTCGAACTGCTGGAAAGTTCGCCGCTTACGCAGCAGCAGCAGGAATACCTGAAGGACTGCAAGTCTGCCTCACAGATTTTGCTCGAGGTTATCAACGATGTGCTCGATCTTTCCAAGATCGAGGCCGGAAAAGTTGAGCTGGTAAACGAAATATTCTCCGTTTCCTCAATGGGGAGACGACTGGTGAGGATCTTCTCGGCCAGTGCACAACAAAAGGGGCTTGACCTTACTGTTTCATGTGCTGACGATCTGCCTGAATACATCTTAACCGACAAGCAGCGTTTGCGTCAGATTCTTTCCAATCTTCTCGGTAACGCCGTAAAATTTTCCCCCCATGGTGCGATATCTCTGGAAATAGCCCGAGAGCAGGCACCTTCCGCAGCGAATCAGGACAAGACGGTGCTGCATATCGTGGTCAGGGACACCGGCATAGGAATCCCTCCCGATAAACTGGATCATATCTTCGACAGTTTTACCCAGGTTGAAAGTTTCATCACCCGCAGCGCGTCAGGGACAGGACTAGGGCTAACTATTTCCCAGCGTCTGCTGGCTTTGATGGGTGGCTCTATCAACGTTTCAAGCGTACCGGGCGAGGGTTCTGTCTTTACGGTTCTGCTACCGGTTACCGAAGCCCATCCCCAGCCTCAGCCTCAGCCCGAGCCCGATTCCGAGCCCCAGACCCCTTCCCGAAAAATTCTGCTTGCCGATGATGACGAGAGAGGGAGGACGGTTGCGCAAAAACTGCTGCAGCGCAGAGGGTACATGGTGACAGCGGTAGAAAACGGTGCCGAGCTTCTTGAAGTGTTACGGAAAGATGAGTTCGATATTGTTCTGACCGACATATCCATGCCGGATATGGAAGGTACGCAGGTCGCGCGTATAATCCGCTCAGGAAATCGGGTCGGTATCGATCCACGAATTCCGATTATCGCCATGACGGCACACGCTTTTTCGGATGATCGCGAGCGTTTTCTGGCTGCAGGTATAAACGGGTATGTTGCAAAACCGGTCAATCTTGAAGAGTTGTTCCGGCAGATCGAAGAGTTATGCAACAGAGAGGGAGCAGAGTAAAGACGCAAAATCTTGCGTCTTTACTCTTTTACCACCCAAATGTTACAAATAGAGCCCCGGTAAAAAATTTAACATTCCGTAACTTCCCGCTATCAGACACTTATCACTCAGTACCCTCATATTATTATCCCGCCTGTTAAAATACCTTACCGCCACTAATAAATTTAATGATCGTAACTATCCAAAATAATACGAATATTTAAAGAAAAATCTTGGCATGTCTTATGTAATACACCGTAAGATTTAAAAAATAAATCTGAGGGTGGAGGTTTGCATGACGATTTGCATGACTGGCACAGGGGTACGTTTGGAGGGTGACTGGACTCTCAGCGGTGTGACCCGCAATCTTGATTCACTGGCACTTTCCTTACAAAAGTTAGTGCCTGGAAGTGAAAAATCTCTTCAGGTCGACTGCGGACAGATGAAAGATGCCGATATAAGCGGTCTGCAACTTCTCAACGTATGGATGCAATGCGCCCGGTACCGGGGTATGGAGCCGACCCTGGTCAATGTGCCCGAAAGGCTGCGGCACTCTATGCAGGTCCTGGTCGGACAGTGCTTTATAGTTGACTGCCCTGATGCAGCCCTGTTGGCCGGGTAGTTTCAGTGAAATACTGCGCTCATACAAGCTCGTATTCACACTCTGCTTCAGCAGCCCGAGTTGCGTCATGAAATGCTGCAGCATTCCCGCAATTTTCACAACCACCCCCTTTAAGGAGAATACGGATATGCACTCACTCGATAATGTCGGTAGAAACACCATCGCAATGGTTCTGGCAGGAGGGAAGGGGGAACGGCTCAGTCCGCTGACGCTGCGCCGGGCAAAGCCGGGCGTTTCCTTTGGCGGCAAATACAAGATCATCGATTTTGTCCTCTCCAACCTGTTTAACTCCGGCATAAAGAAGGTCTATATCCTGACTCAGTACCGGGCCTTTTCACTGATCAAGCATATCCGGGAATCATGGGGAAAGTGGACTGGTCTGGGCGAATTTTACGTGGCAATTTCGCCCGAGACGAGCAGTGAAAGCGAGGAGTGGTTCAAGGGTACGGCCGATGCTATTCTTCAGTACCTGCGCTTTGTCGAGTCCTCGGACGCCGATTATGTGGCTATTTTCGGTGGCGACCATATCTATAAAATGGATATTACCCAGATGATCAACTACCACCGCATGAACCGGGCTGACATAACCATTGCCGCTCTGGAGGTTCCGGCGGAGGAAGCCGGTCGCTTCGGCGTATTTTCCGTTGATGACGATGCCAGGATAATCGCCTTTTCAGAAAAACCTGCCGTGCCGGAACCGATCCCTGGACGGAAAACCTGCTTCGCATCCATGGGTAATTACATCTTTTCCACCAGAAAGCTGATCGATGTGCTGCTGGAAGGGAAGAAGAGGTATGAGGATCTTGATTTCGGCAACCATGTGATCCCGATGATGCTGGAGAGCGGCGATCGGGTGTTCGCCTATAACTTCAGTGACAACGTGATCCCCGGCATGAAGTCCGAGGAGCGCGGCTACTGGAAGGATGTCGGGACGATTGACTCCTACTATGAGGCCAACATGGATCTGATCAATGTGTCGCCGCAACTGAATCTTTACAACTACAAGTGGCCGATCCTGACCAATCAGGGCAATCTCCCTCCGGCCAAGACGGTGTTCGACGATGACGACCGGCGGGGTCAGAATATCGACTCGTATGTCTGCGGCGGCTGTATCACCAGCGGCAGTACGGTCCGGCGCTCCATCCTCGGACCGCTCTGCAAGATCAACAGTTACAGCCTGGTAGAGGATTCGATCCTCTTTGAAAACGTCACGGTAGGTCGTCATGTCAAGATCAAGCGTGCGATCATCGACAAGGGTGTGGTGATTCCGGACGGCTCGATCATCGGATACGATCTTGATGAGGACCGGCGCAATGGCTATACGGTAACGGAGTCCGGAATTATCGTGGTGCCGCGTAAAGAGAAGTGTACAAACCACTGCAGGCACGCCATGGATCCACCCGGTGCCATGGCGGGGTCAGCTGCACTTGAATATGTTCCTAAAAAGTCCGTACTTCATCTGGTTGCAGAGAAGGAACATATCCCGCCGCCGCACCTGGTGCACAATTCCTCACCACCCTATCAGATGCCCGAAGGTGACAACAGGATTCAGGCATGACTGGACTGAGCAGCGTATCTCCCTACTTCCGGCATGTCCTCCCGATTTCTGCCCGGCAGTGGCATTTACTTGGATTGGGAACCTCCTCGCTGCTTATCGCTGAACGAAAACTCCCACCTATAATCTTTTATCGCCACCTGGCCCTTTCTCTTAACAAGGCGCATCACGCATCCGCTCCGACGGTATACGCCGCGCACCTGAATCTGTGTGCCGTCCTGCAGACCGTGTATCGATACATGATCGATATCCTTGCGGAAGACGCGGTCTTTGGTGTGCTTGAACAGGCGCTGCGGCGTGGTGGGTTTGACCCGGCAGGTAGTGAGACTGTGCAGTCGGTGGAGCGATTTGTGGAGCTGTTCCCGCCTGCTGAAACCCTCTCCGGCGAACTGTCTGCCGCCGAATGGTTCAAGGGGGGTGACGCACGCCGACGTACGGTGCTGCGGGAGATGCTGCTTCTGCATACGGCCGTCGAAAATCCCGCCGCCAGGACCTTTCGCGATATTTTTGATGATCAGGAGCTGACACAATCATCATCCTACAAGGCTATCGCGACAAAAACTCATGCCGCACTGGCCGAGGCGCCGTTTGTGGCGACACTGGGACTCACCCTGGGTGATGCGCTCCAGGCACCGGTCCAGGCAGCACCCGTCTCACTGGCAGACCAGATCCGCTTCGTGCGTGACACATGGCATGCCGTTCTGCCTCCTGAACTGCTTGCGGAACTGGCGACAGCACTTGATATCCTGCTTGAGGAAGAGCGCGAGCGGGGCTGGGGCGGCGGACCAGGTCCACCACCGGTGCTTGAATTCAGCCATGCCGGACAGCCGGGCGGAGGAATGCGTCCTGACCGCGGAGATTCCATTTTTGCCGGGTTTGACTATCCCGAATACGAACGATTCTCTCAGGATGCCGACTGGATGTCCAATGTTGTCCTGATGTCCAAGATGGTCTATGTCTGGCTTGACCAGATGAGTCGTAGTCATGGCTATCCAATCACCCGCCTCGACCAGATTCCGGATGCCGAGCTGGATCGTCTGGCGACCCGGGGTTTTACCGGTCTCTGGCTGATCGGGCTCTGGGAACGCTCGCCAGCCTCTCAGCGCATCAAACAGATTTGCGGCAACCCGGATGCGATCGCTTCGGCCTATTCCCTGTACGATTATGAAGTAGCCGCAGATCTGGGTGGCTGGGAGGCGCTGGCCAATCTGCGGGAGCGAGCCGACAGCCGCGGCATCCGCCTGGCCAGCGACATGGTCCCGAACCACACCGGCATCTATTCGCGCTGGATGGTCCAGCACCCGGACTGGTTTGTCCAGACCGATTATCCCCCTTTTCCGTCCTACCAGTTCAATGGCGAAGATCTGTCCCACGAGAGCAGTATCTGCCTTCAAATCGAAGATGGCTACTGGAGCAAACATGACGCTGCCGTGGTCTTCAAATATTATAACCGGCGTGATGACCGCACTCGCTATATCTACCACGGCAACGACGGTACCAGCATCCCCTGGAACGATACAGCCCAGCTCAACTATCTGATCCCGGAGGTTCGTGAAGCGGTCATTCAGACCATCTTGCATGTAGCTCATAACTTTCCGATCATCCGTTTTGATGCCGCCATGACGCTGGCAAAAAAACACTACCAGCGGCTCTGGTACCCCCTGCGCGGCCTGGGAGGCGGTATTCCGTCACGGGCCGAACACGGCATGAGCAAAGAGGAGTTCGATGCTGTTTTTCCGGTCGAATTCTGGCGCGAGGTAGTTGACCGCGTAGCTGCTGAGGCTCCCGGTACGCTGCTGCTGGCAGAGGCATTCTGGATGATGGAGGGGTACTTCGTAAGGACGCTCGGAATGCACAGAGTCTATAACAGCGCCTTCATGAACATGCTCAAGATGGAAGAGAATCACAAATATCGTCACACAATTAAAAATGTGCTGAAGTTCAACCCCGAGGTTATCAAGCGTTTTGTCAATTTTATGAACAACCCGGACGAGAAGACAGCTGTTGAGCAGTTTGGCTCGCAGGACAAATACTTCGGCGCCTGTGTACTGCTTGTCACCATGCCGGGGCTCCCGATGTTTGGCCACGGCCAGATCGAAGGTTTTCACGAGAAGTACGGCATGGAGTACAAGCGTGCCTACTGGGATGAACAGATTGATGAAGGTCTGGTACGCGGTCACGAGTTGTGGATATTCCCTCTGCTGCGTCGTCGCTGGCTTTTTTCCGGTTCTGAAAACTTTCTGCTCTACGACTTCTATGGCTGCAACTGCATCAACGAGAACGTCTTTGCCTATTCCAACCGGGTTGGAGACCAACGGTCACTGGTTATGTACCATAATCGCTTTTCTACCGCTGCCGGATGGATCAGGGAGTCATCCGGTTTTGCCGTGAAGACGGGTAATGGCGAACCGGAAATCCGCCGGACAACTCTGGGGACAGCTCTGGGTCTAACGAGTGAAGACGGTGTGTTTTGTGCTTTCCGTAATGATATAAGCGGGTTGACGTATCTGCGCAATGGCCGCGAACTGTTTGAATATGGTCTCTACGTCGAGTTGAAAGAGTACCAGTGTTATGTATTTCTGGATTTTCGTGAAATTCGTGATGATAACGAAGAAAACTGGGGCCAGCTCTGCCTGGCACTGGGCGGCAGAGGTGTTGAAAGTCTGGAGGACGAGTTGAAACAGGTGCGGTATAGAACCCTGAACGAGGCTTTCAAGGAGATGATCGAGCGGATACAGGGCGAAATGCCTTCTAAAATTACGTATGCCGCCGTAACAAAAGCAGCTGAAAACTTCTTAATCGAGCTGTACAGGCTGGCGGAGGGTCAGGAGTCCGTACATCGGTTCGATGAACAGCTTAATACGATTGAATCCCGGCTCAAGCGGCTGGCGGCGCTGCTGAAGGGAAAGCCGATTGTCAAGGATGCCCAAACATTTCAAGCCCGGTTAACCGCTCTTCTCAGCACAGCAGACGACAGGAGGCTGCTCGCGGCGTGGGTGGTGATGTTCGGCATTAAGCCGGGAATTCTGGAACAGTTCGGTCTTGATTGCACCCTGCGCCGGATGTTGGACAGTAATGGGTCCAGGCAGAGAATCCGTATCCTCTCTGCCCTGCTGTCACTTCCAGAAATATCAGCAATGCCGGCGCATGTTTTTTCTGCTTCAGCCTGCCGGGAATTACTGGGTGTCCACGAAAGCAAAGGAACTGAGTGGTTCAACAAGGA
>VFJM01000029.1 GCA_009886055.1 Geobacter sp.
GACGTTAAAGAAGATGTTCGAGAAGGTTGGAGCCACCGTGCAATCGGCAACGATCACACCGGTGGTATAGGTAGTTCCGACGAGAGTCCCCTGCGGACAGCTGCCGCCTACCGGAGTAACGGTAGCGTAGCCGCTGGCCGGAGTGATGGTAAACGTCCTGGTAGCGCCGCTTGCAGCGGTCTGCACAGTGGCCGGGCTGATGCTCCCGTTTGTACCGGCGCCCGGGGTGACCTGTGGCGGACCGACATATGCCATCATGATGATACCGTGGTCGGTGGTTTTGTTCGCCTGAATGACGGCATTGGTCAGTACGCCCCGCCAACTGACCACGTCACCGGTGAGCCCTTCAACCTTGAGGATATAGCTTCCAGCCGGAATGCCGTTTACGGTACCGGTCCCCAAAGAGCAGGTGAATGTCTGACTCTGAACTACCGTAGTGCCGTTCAAGTAGCTGACCTTGATCAGATCGATACCGTTTGTGCTGCAGATTTCCCCTCTAGTGACCTGTTTGGCGACATTCCTCTGATCTTTATCCTGCCATGCCAGAGTAAAGTTTGCCCCTCCTACCTCGGCAGCAGTTGTGCCGCTGCCGCCGCATGAGGCGATCATGATCATGGTAAGCAGGGGGAGGAAAAACAGAACATATCGAGCATGTCTGAGCATTTATAACCCTCGTTCAATAGTGGTAAACTTCATTCCTGCTACCAACTGACTGTTCCATTCCCTGTAGTGGCTGCAGTGGCAGTGCCCCCACCGCCGCCGCTCTTACTCCCGCCGGAAGCAAGGACGGCCACGCCGCCTGCAACCACCGCCAGACCGCCCCACAACCACCAGTTGATGCCGGTTTTTTCCGCGACAGCAGCTTTCGGTGGTTCCTCAAGTATTATTTCAGTTTTATCCGGGTCGCGCCACGGCGTTTTGTCCGGACCTCGTGGAACAAAGTATTGAATATTTGTATCTGTATTAAAGCCGCTAAAGTCGAGAGCGTAGAGCTGCGCCGGAAAAAAAGTGCCCAGCACGATTATTGTGATTACTCGATTCATGTGAGTCTCCTGAACTGACATATATTCCCTGGCAGGACAATGCAATAGCGGAATATTTCACAAAACCACGCAACAGCGCAACACTTTATAGCTCTCTCAAAAATAAATAAATGAAATAGCTATGGGGAAATTTCAGATGCAAAAGGTGTTTCCTCTCCGCTCTAAACGTTACTGCGCATGATAACCGTCCGTTGAATTGCCGTTGATAACATGCTATAGAATCTCCTTGTTTTACCAATCTACCCATCAACAGGTATCCAATGTCCCTCGCAGAGCAGGTATTAGAAGGCAACATCCGCGCCGCCGCCCGGCTGATGCGCGACATCGACGATGGTCGCATTCAGGCGATTGATGAGCTTAAAGCGCTCTACCCCCGCACCGGAAACGCCTATATCATCGGCATTACCGGCCCTCCGGGCGCCGGCAAATCGACACTTGTCGACCAACTGACCGCCTCGTTTCGCACACGGGGGAAAAAAGTCGGCATAGTAGCGATCGACCCCACCAGCCCCTTCACCGGAGGTGCGATCCTGGGCGACCGTATCCGCATGAACCGTCATTCCTGCGACGAAGGGGTTTTCATCCGCAGCCTGGCCACACGTGGAGCGCTCGGGGGGCTTTCGCGCTCGACCTCCGATGTTGCCCTGGTACTTGACGCTCTGGGGATGGACATCGTCATTATTGAGACGGTCGGGGTCGGTCAGGATGAAGTCGATATCGTTAAGGAGGCACACACGACCTGTGTCGTGATGGTGCCGGGACTTGGCGACGACATTCAGGCCATCAAGGCCGGAATCCTCGAAATCGGCGATATTTTTGTCGTCAACAAGGCCGACCGGGAGGGCGCAGACCGGACAGCCCGCGAGCTGAGCACCATGCTGGAAATGCGTCATGCCGCGGAAGGGAACTGGCATCCAAAAGTGATGAAGACTGAAGCGCAACGCGGTACCGGCATTGACGAACTGACCGACGAAATCCTGGCCCATCGCGATTTTTTCCTGTCCAGCAAGACCATGGACAACTTTCTGCGCGAGAGAAACCAGCGCCATTTTATGGGTATCCTCCGTGACACCCTGCTCAAAAAGGCGCTGCTGTTCATGGCACAAAGCGGCTACGTAAACAGGGTTGTGACGAGCATGGGAGAACACCGTATAGACCCGTATTCAGCCGTAGAAGAGATCGTCTCGAAAATGATGCCGGACCGTGTTGATTAATGTTTATACGTTGAATTTTTCCTGATTTGCTCTATACTTCACAAAGAGA
>VFJM01000040.1 GCA_009886055.1 Geobacter sp.
CCCTTGTCGTAGGCAGACCTGGCCGTTGATTCCACGCACCAGTTGGTGTGGAAGCCCACGATTGCCACCGTGTCGACCATGTTCACCCGGAGGGTGTAGTCGAGGGCCGTGGACCAGAAGGCATCGAGAGTCTTCTTGCCTCTCACGATGATATCACCCTTTTCCGGGGTAAGTTCCGGTATGATCTCGGGACCGGGTGTCCCTGCCACCCACGCGCCGCTCACGGGCTTTCCGTCTAACGTCCAGCCTGTGGGCATGTCGATTTCAAGACCTCTCAGTCCGCCCATTCCCGGTCCCTTCTTGTCGATCTCCGGGAACCCCGGCTCAAAGGCTTCGAAGGGCACATATATGATCTTTTTCACCTTGCTTCTCGCCGATTTTACCAGATCAACCAGGTTCGGTATTACCTGCCGTTTTTCGAGCTGTTCCGCGATGAACTGGTACATGGAACCGCCCGGTTTAAGAAAATCGTACTGGGGTTCGATCAAAACAATTGCTGTCTTTGCTGCCTCAATCATCTGCTTTGCCATGTTTAAACCCTCCTCTTTAGTAGGTTCTTGTCGTGACGCGTCACGGGTTGATTTATAGATAACGTTCCATTGCCATCTTGTCGTTAATCTCCGCTTTGTCCACCATCTCTTTCATGATCTTGCCTTCCTTGACCATGTAAACCTTGTCAGCAAGCATGCCGACTACGGAAAGATTCTGTTCCACAATTACCATCGAAACCTTGCCCCTCATGAGCGAGAGTACGTTAAGGATGTCGTTTATTGTTCCGGCTGCAAGGCCTTCTGTGGGTTCATCAATCAGGAGAAGCTTGGGATTCCCTATCAGTGCCCTGCCGATAAGCAGTATCTGTCTCTGGCCGCCACTCAGGCTCCCCGCCCTCAGGGAGAGAAACTTTTCCATTTTGGGATATATCTGGAGCACCTTGTCCACGGCCACTTTCATATTCTCCTTTACGGGATAGGCGGCAAGTTCAAGGTTCTCCCTCACTGTCAGGTTCGAGAAGACCCTCTTGTCCTGGAATATATATCTGATGCCGAGGAGAGCCACCTTTTCAGGCGGGAGCCCCACTATGCTCTTTCCCTCGAAGAGAACTTCGCCTGACCTGGGTTTCAGAAAACCTGCTATGGACTTGAAGAGCGTAGTCTTTCCTGCGCCGTTCCGACCGGCCACAAAGACCATCTGCCCCTGTTCAACCTCCATGGAGATTCCATGGAGTACCATTGCATTTCCATATGCAACATCGAGGTTCGTCACACTGAGCATACAAGACCCTCCTCTTTACCCCAGTAGACCTCTCTCACAAGGGGGTTGGAGAGCACCTCGGCCGGGGCACCTTCTGCGATGAGTCTTCCTTCATGCATGACGCTCAAACGTTGCACCAGATCCACGATCCGGGATATCTTATGCTCGATGATGATGAAGGAAAATTTTTCCTTGACCCTGCGGATGATGGAGGAAACCTCTCCTATCTCGACATCACCGAGGCCGGCAAAAGGCTCATCAAGGAGGAGTATCCTCGGCTTGAGGGAGAGGGCAACGGCAATCTCGAGCTTCCTCTTGTCACCGTATGAGAGTTCGGAGGTCATCAGATGTGCCTTGTCTTCTATACCCATGGTTGCCAGGGCCTCTTCGCAGGTTTTAAGGACAGAGGGGTGACGGGCATCGGCAAAGAAAAAACCGCCTTTTGGCCCCTTGTTCTCGCGAAACCGCACCACCGACAGTATGAGATTGTCCACAACAGTAAGGGAATCAAACACGGAAACAAGCTGAAAGGTCCGTACCATGCCCATCATGACCCGCGTGTGAGGAGGGACGCGGGTAATCTCCTTCCCGTCGTAGAATATGGCGCCGCTGGTCGGCGGAAAAAGGCCGGTGAGGAGGTTGAAAAACGTGGTCTTCCCCGCGCCGTTCGATCCTATGATGCCGACGGCCTCCCCCTCCTTCATGGAGAAGTCTACACCGTCCACAGCAACAAGGCCGTTGAATTGAATCGTGACCCCTTTTGTTTCTATGATGTTGCTTTTTCCCATACATCCTCTCCCCACTCGGGGTTGGGGGCGGGATTTTCCATCCCGCCCCTGATCAATATCAGTACCCTGATGCGGAGAGCGCCGGCAGATAATCTTCACCCGTATAGGCGTCGATGATCTTTACCAGATCCCACTTTTTATCCTTTCTTTCCTTTGCGCCTTTGCCGACCACCACGTAAGCGCCGTACTTGAAGATGGGCTGATGATCCGCTCTCCATATACCCTGTCCTTTCATGGAATCAAACTTGGGACTGGCCATGAGGGCCTTTGCCATTGCCTTACCATCCGTGGACTGGGCGAGCTCCATGGCCCGCACCGCTTCCATGACACCTTCGTAGGCCATTGCAGAGTAAGGATCGGGCGGGTATTTGTACTCCTTGATAAATTTCTTGGTGAATGCGTCAGATGCCTTTACGATGGCTGCATCCTGGAAACCCTTCATGTCGTAGTACCAGGACATGAGGGAATAGACACCTTCGAGAGCCTCAGGAGGCACACCGCTGCCGAAGGAGTTGGTCATCCAGTCAAACCATATCTTGCTCTTTTTCTTGAGGCCCGTTTCGTAGGTCTGTTTCAGGACGTTAACGGCGTCTACTCCCCAGTGGGCCAGCATCACGATGTCAGGCTTCTTCTCCCCGATCTTCGTCAGATAGGACGTATAGTCGCTCGTACCAACCGGTGACTCAACGTATTCCGCTTTGACCCCGCGTTTATCGAAGGCAGCCTTGGCCCCGGCCCACTGGTCACGACCAAAGGCATAGGCAGGGCCGAAGAACACGATGTTTTTATATCCCAGCTTGTCCACTATATATGCTGCACCGGCGTAACCGATAGAGTACGCAGCCCCGTGAATGGCGAATGTTGTCTCCGCCATCTCGGCCTTTTGAAACATGCCGATGGCCACCACATTCACAGGGAAATAGGCAACCGGCGTCTTCTTCACCTCTTTATTCAGAGCCGCTGAAATCGGCGCGAAGGTCTGCCCTACGATGACGTGGACCTTGCTCTCTTCTACGAGTTCCCGGAATCTCCTGATTGCGATGTCCGGTTTTGACTCGTCATCCTTCACCAAAGTTTCGATGGGAACCTTCTTGCTCCCGAACTTCACGCCGCCTGCCGCGTTTATCTCTTTGATGGCGAGCTTCGCGCCGTCAAGCTGCACCGGTCCGATAGGAGATGCCGCACCCGTCAAGCCGAACATAAGCCCGATTTTCACCTTGTCGGGGGGCTGGGCCCGAGTCTCATCTGGTACAAGGAAACCGACCATGAATACACAAAAAACCATAAGACAAAAAACTGACTTCTTGTTCATTGTAAATCCTCCTTTTGCCATCGTAGATCACTCGTAATTCCCGCTAATGGCGGGATTCCATCCTTA
>VFJM01000408.1 GCA_009886055.1 Geobacter sp.
CTGGTTCTAACGGATTCTGTGGTCATTGGCGGAAGCCTCCCATAGAAGCAGAAATGAGGAGGTTATGTAGCCAATTTTTGTGATACACAAAGCCATTTAGTTTGTTGGCGGGTGATTGGTAATGAGCAGCGACTGTTGTGCGCGGACAATACGGCAAGAAGTTTGCCAGCAATGCTCCGGCCCGGACGCTGTATTCAGCCGTGATAAGATGGCCGTGAAAATAGCGTGCCTGGTAAAACAGACGATCCATGTGATCCATGAGGCGGTCGAGCATGTTGCTGGTTCGGTGAGCGGTTGGATATTCGTAGGCTTTGATAAACTCTGGGGCCTGCGCGCATAGTTTCAGAATGGCATCCAAGCCTGGGCCGGAGGGCAAGGTTTGGGCTGCCCAGGTTTTCAAAGCCGCACACTGGGACAGAAACAGTTCGGGGCTGGCTGCATGGTAGATGTCCCAGACGCGTGTGCAAATGTCAGAAAAGTGAGCCTGCATCCGTTTGCAGCGGTCGCGGATTTTGAGGAAAGCGTGCAGGAAGCAGGCGATCAAGACAACCTTGGCAAACAGATTTCGCCAAGCCAATTGGGTGGCAGCCCAGCCATCGGTATTAACCGTGGCTGGTTGATAGTCGGGATTCACATTCTGTGCTTCCGTTTTGAATTGCTGATAGGCTTCGGTCAAGTCTTTTTCATCGGCTTGCAAAGCGACCGAGGCCCCTAAAACACAGCCTTTGCCCACTGTGGTGGCGATATAGACTTTTTCGCCATTCAAGCGTGTGTGTTTCTCATCTGCCAGGACATCTTGAGGCAGTTTGTCCGCTTGTTTCACGGTTGTACCGACGATGCTATTGCGACCCAACCCCAGTTCGAGACGTTCCCAATACATGTCATTCTGCCCGAAGACATAGGTTAGACCCCAGTAGGCAACACCAAATTTGCCACGCAGAAACAAGGCCTTCTCGACATCTTCGGTGTAACCTGCCATGTAGGGCAACACAAACGAAGGTGCAATGGTAAACACGTTCTCGTCCGTTTCCTGTGCGCCCACCACTTGGATACGGCGCAAGCGGATAGCGGGCATTTTCTTGGAGAGCGGAAGAATGTCGTGGAGCACATAACCTTGACTGATCGTTTTCGGAAACAACTCTGGATGTTGTGCAATCTGCCCATCCAGAAACTGACGGAACGCAATTGGGTCGACCAAGATATGTTGATATTCTTCTCGCTCGATGAAGAGGCAGATCCGCTTGGACCCTTTGGACAATCTCTCCATATCTTTTTCCTTACTACATCTCCTATTTCGTTGCGATGCTGATGCGGACATCTGAGCCTTATCCCGAAGTAATTTTATTCACCAAGATTAGCACATAAATCCACACCTCCATGCTCGAATCGACCAACCACAGAATCCGTTAGAACCAG
>VFJM01000080.1 GCA_009886055.1 Geobacter sp.
CCATGATGGCGATCACCCAGGCAAAAATCGGGCGATTGATGAAAAATTTAGGCATGGAGCGGCTCCTTTATTTTTTGGCTGCTGGTGGTTGTGCTGCGCCGGCGGGAGGCGCTGCCGGTGCGCTGCCGAACGGAACCGTCTTGACCGGAGTTCCCGGTCTTGCCTTCTGCAGCCCCTCAAGGATGACGCGGTCTCCCGTTTTCAACCCGTCACTGACCAGCCAGCTGTCACCCACCGTCCTGACCACCTTGATCGGACGGGGCTCCACCTTCTCCTCGGCGCCTACCACCATGACCACGGCATCCCCTTTCGGGTTGCGGGTCACGCCGCGTTGCGGGACGAGAATGGCGTTTTCATTTACCCCTTCCACCAGAACGGCACGCACAAACATGCCGGGGAGAAGCGCCTGTTCAGGATTGGGAAACACCGCGCGCAGGGTAACGGAGCCGGTGCTCTGATCCACCGTGACCTCTGAAAATTTGAGCGTTCCCGTCAAAGGGTATGCGGAGCCGTCTTCCAGAAGCAGTTTGACCTGTGCCGAACCGCTCTTTTTCACTACACCGTTGGCAAGATTCTGCTTCAGCTTGAGCAGGTCGGCGGTGGACTGGGTCACATCCACATACATGGAGTCAAGCTGCTGGATCGTTGCCAGCGCCGTCGGCTGGCCGGCGGTTACCAGCGCCCCGGTGGTCACGCTGGATCGGCCGATGCGCCCGGATATGGGAGCGGTTACTTTGGTGTAGGCCAGATTGATCCGGGCGGTTTCAACCGCAGCCGTGGCTGAGGCGAGCTCTGCCTCTGCCTGCTTCAGCAGGGCGGAGGCATTATCGTAATCCTGCTGGCTGACCGCCTTGATCTTCACCAGATCGCGATAGCGTCCCTCGGTGAGCCGCAGCGACACAAGAGAAGCTTCCACCCGTGACTGGACCGCCTTTGCACTGGCGTAGGCGGCTGCAAAAACGGCGGAATCGATCTGGTAGAGAGCCTGTCCCGCCTTGACATCACTCCCCTCCGTGAACAGCCGTTTCAGGATAATGCCGCTCACCTGGGGGCGCACCTCGGCGATCATCCGGGGAACTGTCCGGCCGGATAGTTCAGTGGTCAGGGAAACCTTCTCGGGCTTGACCACGATAATCCCGACTTCCGGGGGACCGCTTGGCGGCGGGGCGGCGGGTTCCGTCTTGCCGCATCCGGTGAGCAGAAGGGCGGAGACAAGAATTCCGGCGCCGACGAGTGATGTTGTTCTGTACGTGATTTGCATGGTCACCTCTATGATTTTAATGGAATGAATGTTCATTCTTTTTGGGTACATGCTGACGCAGGAGTGGGCACCGCTGCCGCCCCATCAGCGTTTCACCCCGTCCCAGCAGGCGGTGATAATCTCCCCGATCAGGGCTTCATCCAATACCACGAAGCCGAGGATGTGGTCGCGCGCCACGGTGATCAGGGGGCCGAACGCCAGGGCGAAGAGCACCACCATGGGGAGCTCCTTGACGACGTGCCGGGCCAGCCCTTCCTTGAACAGCTCGAGATAAATATCTTTTTCTCCGGTTTCCCCGAGGATCCGGTCCCTGCGGTGGACTACGCCGTAGGGGGAGTTGTGAAACTGTTCCAGATAGCGAAAATCGAGCGGGTTGGCGATGCAGTAGCGGAGTATCGCCGTGCCGATATGGATAAACCTCTCCCGTACCGGTTTCTCCGGAGAATACCCTTCCATGAGAACGGTGTAAATTCTCTGTTCAAGGTCCCGGTAGAGCTCGTTGATCAGGACGTCCTTGTTCTCGAAGTAGCGGTAGATAGTTCCGGCTCCCACCCCGGCCTTTTCGGCGATCATTGCCATGGGGGCTCCGTGGAAGCCGTTTTCCGCGATAAGCTCCAACGCGGCACGAACGATCTCATCCCGCTTTTCCAGCTTTGCCATACGTGGCACCTCTTGTACAGGAATGAATATTCATTCTTATAATACGAAAACGGATAAGTCGTCAACTGAAAAATAGCAGCTGTTCAGACGATTTCCTCGATCCTGCCGCCCGGTTTCAGGAGAAATCTGCTGCCGCGCCACGCGACGCGATTGCCGAGAAACGAGAGCGCCCAGGTGAAAAAGGAGAGCATGTCGCGCAGAGGGAGGAGCCAGAGCCAGCGCGGCAGAAGCCCGTCCCGGACAAAGCGGCGGCTGAAGATGGTGCAGACGCTCAGGCGCACTCCGTACAGCAGCGCCACGGCGGCCACACCGGCAGCCGGTGACGGGGCCAGCAGCGCTGCCAGCAGGGCGGCGGGGAAGGGGAGCGTGACGCCGGAGGCCAGGTACCCTCCCGGCCTGCTGACCCGCATGGTTCGGGCCCAGCGCAGCTGCCGTGACAGCACCGCCGTGAGACTCTCCGCTTTGATGACACTCTCGACGAAGCATGAGTCAAGGGCGATCCGCCACCCGGCCAGGTGGATCTTGTTGCCGAGCTGATAGTCATCGGCCAGGTAACCGGCCAGCGCTTCAAATCCGCCGATCGCCAGAAGCGCTTCACGCCTGACCGCCATCGAAGCGCCCAGGGCAAAGGTAAGCCCTTCCAGCTGCCGCGCCACCAGCACGTTGGGGATCATCTC
>VFJM01000200.1 GCA_009886055.1 Geobacter sp.
AGGTCTTCGCGCATCCGTTCAACACCTTGCAGATACCAGAGCGGAAACGCACCGCTGTCGCCCCACGTAAACATGATGGCATTCTGCGGAAGTGATCGCAGTGAGTTTGTAGCATAATCAAAAGCGATATAGTTGTCATGCTGGTCGTTCTCATAATAATTGAGCGCACAGAGCGAAACCGGCAATGAAAAGAGCAGTAACACGACAAGAAGGTAGAGTTTGAAATCATACCGTTTCGGGATACGGGCATGACAAATGGCAAACGCAAGTACATTAAAGAGCCCAACACCAACCAACACTGCAGTGAGCAGATAGAGCGGGGTAAAAAACTCCTCCGTCAAAAAAATCGTATCGGGAAGTGTATTGAGATGCCCCGCAATTACAAGAAGAAAGGTTATAACAGCGGCAAGATATACGACCACGATGTGACGTTGGCGTTTCCAGAGAAAGAACAGCGCAAGGAGCACAAAAAAAGCCCCCAGCCAGGAGAACTCGCGGGGGACATTAAACGCCTTAACCTGTGCCCACAACAGTGCAATATCGCGTGAATGCGGCTCGCCAGGGTATCCTTTGCGCAGGAAGTGCCACAAGAATTGATCCAATGTCTTGGAATCGCCCCAGTTAAGCAGAGGATTGCTCAATGCGCGAAGCGGCAGATACAGATTAACCGAGAATCCGAGCAGTGCAAAAGCTATAGCAAGGATCAGTTCCTTAACTCGTGTTATTATGCGCCAATCAGTCAGCATTATCAGCAGAAACCAGGCCGGCAACAGTAATACAACCGACTGGTGAAGTGCCATGGCCAGGCCTGCCAAAAAAGTACAGACGTATATATAGGCGGGACGCTCTTCACCACATTCGTGATGTTCCCGCCATTTCAACAGCTGGTAAAAAATTATAACCGTCATGAATGCCAGGAGCGGATATGGCTTGTCGTGATTTGACTGCAGCCAGAGTCGCGGGGTAACCGAAAAGGCTACCGCAGCAGCCAGCGCCGCAGTTTTCATTACAAACGTTGAAAATTGCTCGTTGTCAACGAGCTGTTCATTTTTCAGAAGCTTTACCGTCAGAAGATAGACACCAAGGCATGCCAATGAAGAGGAAAATGCCGTGGCCATATTGACCCGGAAAGCAACATTTCCCAGCGGGATCCAGGTAAAGACTTTTGCGTACATCAAAAAGAGCGGGTAACCGGGTGAATGCGCCGAACCAAGTGATGCCGTTGCAGTTAGAAATTCGCCGCTGTCAAAAAACGTGACCGATGGCGCCAGAGTTGCCATATACACGGCAAAGGGGATAATTACTGACAGGAGCGCGTAGATATTCAGGTATTCAAAAGGTCTGAGAAAGGACATGTTTGATTTATTCATGCTGAATCACCAACCTTTCGAACAGCGTTCAAAGAAATGTTATTTCTCCAGAGGTGGTAAAATCCGGCAATAATCACCGGGAAAAAAGCGGTGCCGTGAAGGACCAGGGCAATACTGACGGCTGTTGATTCCGGAATGCCGAACGCAGAAAGTCCTTTGAAACAGGCATAGTGGTAGGTACCTATAAAGCCGGGTGAAGCGGGCACCATTACGGCAAACACCAGCAGGACCAGTATGAACATCGATGCGGTTATGGGAAGGTGAACATCGAAACCCTGCAACACCAAATCCACCGGAACAACACAAAAAAACCAGACCAACAGGGATGACACCAGCACCGCTGTAATATGTCTCCCCTTGGAAGAGATCCTGATACCACCGATAAATGAGCCGAGTAAGGGGATAATACGGTCAGAGAACTTTTGCGGGAACGGTTTAAGCAGAATGCCGGTCCATACCAGAGTTTTCATGGTCTGTCGCTTCAGCAGAATCAGAAAAGCAACGACTCCTGCATACAGGGCAAATGTAACAATGCCGCCTGTTCGAAGCACAGTTTCCGCCTCCGACAACCCCTGGGGCAAGCGCAGGGTGAATAATGTAAACAATAGTATCAGCATGACCGTAAAACCATCAAATAGACGGTCAATCACCAATGAAGCAAAAACTGTCGGCGTTTGCAGCCCTTCCCGTTGTGCCAGAACAAAGGCACGCACAAACTCACCAAGGCGGGCCGGAAGCAGATTATTAGCCATGTAACCGATAATCGTCGCCGGATACAACGAGGAAAGCGGGATGCGCTTCTCGGGGATGAGGAGGTAATGCCAGCGGACCGCCCTCAGAAAATAACTGATAAAGGTGCAAACAATCGCCAGCAGAATAAAGCGATAGTCAACCCTGACGAGTGCAGACCACAACTGGTTAAAATCAATTTTCCTGAACAGCAGTGCCATAAAAAAGACACTGACAGCTATTCCCAGCCAGAATTTGACATCAAAACCTTTTTTCATTCAACGCCCCAATGTGCATGTCCTAAAAGCGGTTTGATCAAGTCCTTGTCGACTGATGCGAGAACGGTTCTCGTTGTGGCAACATCATGATTGATGGCCTGAACCAACGCGTCGACATCAGGGAATTTTTTTTCTTCTCGCAGACGCCGGACAAAACAGAGTGCAATGGTGCTGTCATAGAACCGCCCAGAGTAGTCCAACAGGAATACCTCAATAGTCCGATCATGACCTTCGAAAGTCGGATTTTTACCGATGTTGCAGGCACCTTTAATCAACTGCTCTCCGATCGAAACCATGACCGCGTAAACACCGTCCGGAGGAATCAGCTCATTATCTGTAACAATATTTGCCGTGGGAAAGCCGATTTTGGATCCTATTTCACGGCCATGAACCACCCGGCCGGAAATAACGTGATATCTGCCAAGAATTGTCGTCGCCCCTGACATATCTCCGTCACCGATCAGACGGCGGGCCAGACTGCTGCTGAAAATTGTGGAATTCTCTCCAACCGGCTTAAGATCTTCAATCGAAAAACCGCACTCAGTTCCCATGGCGGCCAATGTCGCATAGTTCCCCATGCGATCCCGACCAAAAGCATAATCATGGCCAATGATTATATGCCGCATACCAAAGGTGCCACAGAGAAGTGAACGAACAAACGTCTCAGCCGGTATCTGTGAAAACTCGCGGTTGAACGGGATAACCGCAAGACAATCGATACCTGCCTGCTCGATCAACTCCGCCTTCTGGGAGAAGGTTGTGATCAGAGGAGGCGCTGCTTCAGGGGCCAGAACCGCAAGGGGATGGGGCTCAAAGGTGACCACGACCGTAGGAAGGCCAAGCCGGGCACCGCGTTCTTTCAAATGACGGAACAATTCGGCGTGGCCACGATGAACCCCATCGAAGTTACCAATTGTAACGGCAGATTCGGTAATCTGCGTATGAAAACCATCCGTGACTGTCACTACAAACATATATTTTTACCTGTATATCCTGCTGCTCGTTATGAAATAATAAAACTCTTAACTCCTCTCAGGTATACCGACAGGAGTGACGGATTCTGTGCGATACGCTTTACGTGTCGCAGTGCCAGAGCCGGCCGGAAATAAAAAGAGCGGTATGCTTTTGAAAAATACTGTTTCACCATCTCCCCGGATAAGGTCTCGGTTTCGAAATAGACCATCCCCTCGTGGGTGCCGTACTCCGAGTAGGGAACATCAAGCATGTTGTTTTTGACCAATTCGTACATCTCGGTACCGGGGTAAGGGGTTGCGATGGCAAACTGGGCGAAATCAAGCGGCAGGCTTTTGGCAAATTCGATAGTATCCTGCATGCTCTTCTCCGTATCCCACGGAGTGCCAAGCATGAAAAAACCGGATAAGGTGTTGATCCCTGCAGATCGCGCATTATTCACCGCTTTACGGATTTTTTCCATGGTAATCTTCTTGCCCATCATCTCGAGGGCTTCATCCGAGCCTGACTCTATACCGAACGAAACAGCGCAACAGCCGGCCCTGCGCATCATCTTCAACATATCAAGGGAGGCAGTTTCAACCCGGATACCGTTCGAGCAGGTCCAGGGTATGCGATCAAGCTTTTTCCGGACCAGCATATCGCAAATTTCCCCTGTTCTCTTTGGGGAGCTGGTGAAATGGTCGTCGCTGATAGTAACCACGTCGACACCATATTTATTTACCAGTTCGTCCCATTCCTCAATCACGTTGCCGGCTGACCGGAAACGGCATTTTCTTCCGAATACGGCATTGAAACAGAATTTACAGAGACCGTAGCATCCTCGCGATGTCGAGATATTTCCCACGGTGCGATTGCCAAGCGAGGGTAGTCCTCCATAGCGGGAGAGAGCGGGAAAGGCGTCCCTGGCCGGAAAAGGGAGGGAGTCCAGGTCGCTGATAAAGGGACGCGGAGGGTTATGCACGTTTTGACCATTCCGGCGATGGGAGATCCCGGGGACCCCTTCCGGGTCCAGAGCGTGGTCACATAGTTCGACAATGGTTTCTTCCCCCTCGCCACGCACCACGACATCAGCCGCTTCCAGTGCATGATCAGGGCAAGCCGTGGGATGAGGTCCACCAACTACAATTCTGGCGCTGCAGAGCTGCCTAAGCCGCGGTATCAGAACATCAAAGACATATCCGCTCAACGGCGTCACAACCGTGATGCCCACCATGTCAGGACGTGCCTGCCGAAGACATTCTTCCAGTGATCGGCTCTCACCGGACACGGTCGTGTCATAAACTGTAACCGTATGGCCGGCCCTGATCAGAACGGCCGCAATCATCCCAATCCCGAGAGATTGCAAACCCTCCGTACTGAAACCCTTCTTGCCCGGAACTATGAGCAGTACATTCATATAACTCCACTCCAAAAGTGATTATTCGTTTTCAAGTTATGCACGTAAAGTATTCAACGGCAACTACCTATCAACCTATTGTCGCGAGTTCCAGCCGTTTACCCCAGCGTCTCAGCAATTCGTCATACAGCGGTGCATGTGCAGGGTCAATGAGTTCCGGATCACGTTCCAGCAGATCAAAGGCCGCCCGACGAGCTTTATCCAGCAATGTACCATCCCGCAGTATGTTGGCGACACGAAAATCGGGCATGCCCGCCTGGCGAGTGCCGAGAAAATCACCCGGCCCCCTGATTTCCAGGTCGG
>VFJM01000297.1 GCA_009886055.1 Geobacter sp.
ATCAAAAAAGATCGACGCCCTCCGGCCGACCGCAACCGAAGTCGGCAAGGCGTACCGCATCGAAGATGCGGCGGGGCGCTATATCGTCTATCTCAAGAACACCTTTCCTCAGGAGATGGACCTTTCCGGGCTGAAGATAGTTCTCGATTGCGCCAACGGTGCGGCCTACAAGGTTGCTCCGGCTGTATTTGAAGAGCTGGGGGCGGAAGTGATCCCGTACGGGGTCAAGCCAAACGGCACAAACATCAATGCCGGGTGCGGTTCAACCTGTCCGTCTGTTATCAGTGAAGCGGTCAAGCTGCATCGCGCCGATATCGGTATCGCTCTCGACGGTGACGCCGATCGCGTGATCGTATGCGACGAATTCGGTAATGAAGTCGATGGCGATCACATCATGGCCATCTGCGCCAGCGACATGCTGAAGCGCAAACTGCTCAAGAAGAACACACTCGTGGCGACCGTGATGAGCAATATGGGGCTTGATATTGCGCTTCGTAAATGCGGCGGTAAAATCATCAAGACCGATGTCGGTGATCGTTACGTTGTTGAGGCGATGCGATCGGGTGGGTACAATCTGGGGGGCGAGCAGTCCGGGCATATGATCTTCCTGGACTACAACACAACCGGTGACGGCATTCTTTCTGCGTTACAGCTTCTGGCCGTAATGCGTCGGGAGGAAAAAACGCTCTCTGAACTGGCTGAGATCATGATCCCTCTGCCGCAGGTGCTCTGCAATGCGCGTGTGCGGGAAAAAGTTGACATCTATTCCATCAGCGATGTGGCAGCAAAAATCAAGGATGTCGAGGGGAAACTCGGCAATCACGGGCGGGTGCTGATCCGTTACTCCGGCACCGAACCGCTGCTCAGGGTCATGATCGAGGGACAGGACAAATACGAGATCACGACGTGGGCCAATGATATCTGTGATCTGGTGAAGAAACATATCGGGGAGAAGTAATGGCAAAACTGGGACTTAATGTTGATCATATAGCCACCGTGCGCCAGGCGCGTGGCGGTGCTGAGCCGGATCCGGTGACCGCCGCCGCCATCGGCGAGATGGCCGGGGCCGAAGGAATAACCATCCACCTCCGTGAGGACCGGCGCCACATCCAGAACCGTGATCTGGAAATACTGCGGCGCACCGTGAAGAGCAAGCTTAACCTTGAGATGGCCGCTACGCAGGAAATGGTGCGGATAGCGCTCACGGTCAAGCCGGAACAGGTGACTCTGGTGCCGGAAAAGCGGCAGGAGCTGACCACCGAAGGGGGCCTGGATGTGATCGTCAATGTCAAGCAGATTGCCGATACGGTTAAACGTCTCAAAGATGGCGGGATTGTCGTCAGCTTGTTTGTTGATCCCAACCAGGAGCAGATCAAGGCGGCCAAGAAGACCAATACCGATTATATCGAGATCCACACCGGCGCCTACGCCGAAGCGACCACCTGGTACGAGCAGCAGCGTGAGCTTGAGAACATCGATACAGCCATCAAGCTGGCGCGCAAGGTAGGATTGGGAGTAAATGCCGGTCACGGGCTCAATTATGGTAATATCAAGGCGATAGCAGCTCTGGGCGGCATCGAAGAATATAACATCGGCCACTCCATCATTGCCCGCGCCATGCTGGTCGGGTTGGATCGGGCAGTGCGCGATATGGTGGAGTTGATCAAGTACGCATGATCTACGGAATCGGCACCGACATTGTTGCAATTGAGCGTTTTCAGCGTTTTATGGATACCGGCAATTCAGCCCTCATTGAACGGCTCTTCACTCCTGCCGAACGTTCCCGCTGCGGGAGCAGAAAGGATGCCGCATCCTGTCTGGCGGCACGATTTGCCGCAAAGGAAGCCTTTCTGAAGGCGCTCGGAAGCGGCCTGCGGGATGGCATATCATGGCAGGATATGGAAGTGACGAACAATGCTCTGGGAAAACCGGAGCTGACCCTTTCCGGAAAAGCAGCGGAGCAGGTTCAGGTTAACGGGGTGACCAGTGTACATGTGTCTCTGTCCCACGATAGCGGCAATGCCGTCGCGATGGTTGTTCTGGAGTCTGCATGAAAGTAGTTACCGCACATGCCATGCAGGAGATTGACAAGCAGGCCATCACAGCGTTCGGCATCCCCGGCCTGCAACTGATGGAAAGCGCCGGGCGCAGCTGTGCGGAAGAGATCATAGCCGAGTTCGGGTTAAAGGGGCGCTCTGTTGTCATGGCCGGCAAAGGCAACAACGGAGGAGACGGCTACGTTATTGCGCGACTGCTGGGGCAGAAGGGTTGGAATGTCAAAGTCATCATCCTGGCTGACCGGGAGCAGGTCACCGGAGATGCGGCGACCAACCTGGAAAAACTTCCCGGCTCAGTCATCAATTATTGCACCCACGAAGGTCGATTGTCTGCCCTGCATATGGAGGAAATATTTCAGGCTGACGTGATTGTGGACGCTCTGCTCGGCACCGGGCTGCACAGTAATGTCAGCGGCATTTACCTTGAAGCGATTGATCTGATGAACGCCTCCGGTCGCCCTGTTGTTTCAGTCGACATCCCTTCCGGCATCCATGGCACTACCGGACGGGTGCTGGGAGACGCCGTCAGGGCATATATGACCGTGACGTTTGCCTTTGCCAAACTCGGGCATGTCCTCTACCCGGGAGCCGAACATACCGGACGGCTGGTGGTGGTCGATATCGGGATCCCGCCAGAGGTAATGGAATCCGCGCCCGGTTACGATTTTATGAATGCGGATGCTGTGCGCCTCCTGCTGCACCGGCGTGATCGCACGGCTCACAAGGGGCGTTTCGGCCATTGCCTGATTATCGCCGGATCTACCGGCAAAACCGGTGCGGCAACACTGGCTGCCAACAGTGCCGTAAGAGCCGGTTCCGGGCTGGTAACTCTTGGCGCGGCAGAAAGCATCCACGCTGTTCTGGAGATTAAAACGACGGAAGCGATGACTGTCCCCCTGTCTGATGGCGGTGGCGGATATCTGACAGACAGCGCACTTCAAGAAATAGAGCAGCTGCTGGTCGGCAAGGATGCTGCAGCGATCGGCCCTGGTCTCGCCTGTAGTCCTGGAACGTATGCCCTGGTTCGGAACCTGGTGGAGAGGGTGGCTTTGCCGCTGGTGATCGATGCCGATGGCCTGAACGCCCTGGCAGAGGACATAACCGTTTTACAGCGGAAAAAAACGGAGCAGATGGTTCTCACGCCGCATCCGGGTGAAATGTCCCGCCTGCTCGGGACTTCAATTCCGGATGTGGAAGCGATGCGCATTTCAGTCGCTCAGGAATTTGCCCGTACCTACGGCGTTTTCCTTGTTTTGAAGGGAGCGCGCACCATCATTGCTTCTCCCGATGGAAGCGCAGCCATCAACGGCAGCGGCAATCCCGGCATGGCTTCCGGCGGCATGGGTGATGTGCTGACCGGTATCATTGTCTCTCTGCTCGGCCAAGGGTATGCCGCGTGGGACGCCTGCCGTCTGGGAGTGTTCCTTCATGGCTTTGCCGCGGATATGGTTGCAGAGAAGAAGGGTGAAATCGGCATAAATGCTTCTGATGTCCTTGAAAAGCTGCCGTACGCTTATAACAAGTTATTAAAATAAACTGCTGTCGAACCTGAAGATGTTCGGTGCGCTCTAAAAAAGGAGAATTGCCATGCTGACCGTAGCAGATATTATGACCAAAAACGTAGTCTCAATAAAAGGGACCACTACCGTGCGTGAAATGGCCGGTTTATTTGACACCATGAATATAGGAACGCTCCCGATCGTTGATGAAGCCGGAAATCTGACCGGAATCGTTACCGCATCAGACCTGGTCGAACAGGATCGTCCTCTCCATATCCCGACGGTTATATCCCTTTTTGACTGGGTCATACCGCTGGGGGGGGAAAACTCCCTGCAACGGGAGCTGGATAAAATATCCGCGCAAACCGCTGCTGAACTGGCATCTACGGATGTTGTCACCGTCACCGCTTCCGATTCCGTCAGCAGTGCGGCCGAAATCATGAGCAGCAGAAAATTGCACGCACTCCCGGTCGTTGAAGGGAAAAAACTGGTCGGCATGGTGTCGCGAATTGATATCATCCGCTCAATGAACCGGTAGTGCCCGGGCTGCAGATTACAACCGGTTCGTCGGCCGAAACGGAAGAACTGGGGGCCCTCATCGGCTCTCTGCTCCACCCCGGTTCATTTCTGGCTCTGCGAGGCGATCTTGGCGGCGGAAAAACCTGTCTGACGCGGGGAGTGGTGGCTTCGCTGGCCCCTCAAAGCGCCCATCTTGTGGCCAGTCCGACGTATGCAATTATGAACTGCTATCCCGGTGACACGCCGGTCTATCATTTTGATTTCTACCGCCTGACGTGTGCTGACGATATTGTCGAACTCGGGTTTGAAGAGTTTTTTTATGGTGATGGTGTGTGTGTTGTTGAATGGTCTGAGCGTGTTGTCGGACTATTGCCGGCAGATGTACTGACGCTGCAGTTTGCATACGCAGGGGAGGATCAGCGTCTGATTACCATAACCAG
>VFJM01000169.1 GCA_009886055.1 Geobacter sp.
CCCGAACGGGAGGTATAGGTGGTGCAGCCGGTGAAATTGAGGGTATAGAAGGCGCTGACAGCCGGCAGGGCCAGGAAGAGTGCGGCGGTGACTGTGCCATGCCAGCCGGCGCCGCCGGCCATGGCGTAAAACAGCCCGCTCCAGAGCAGACCGACCACGGTACCCTTGACGGCAAAGCTGCGCCCGGGGAGCCAGGGGAGGAGGAGCGGCCCCAGGGCGACCCCGGAGAGCCAGGAGCCCAGATAGGCAAGTAAAACAGTGAACCCCGCAGCGGGGCTGGCCAGCAGGGCCACCAGCAGCAACGCCATTACCCCGATGATCGCGACCGGTTTCAGCCCCGTCACCAGTTCCACCGGAACCAGCACGAGCCGCTCGTAGAGGGTGAAGGTCAGCTGACGCATCTCCGGCGTCGTAACCATGCCGTTATCAAGGTACTCCGGCAGGTCGTCGGCCCGGATGGCGGCATAGCTCACCGTGAAACCGGTGCGCCGGGCCACCTCGTGGGCGGCTACGCCCGGAGCGCCCAGGATCGGCAGGATCAGACGGCGATGGCTGACAACCCTGTCCAGACCGGTCGCCTTGACCCGCCGGACCAGCTCGCCGGTGCCGAACGTCCCCTTCCCCGCCGCGCACCAGACATTGATGCCGTAGGTCTCCAGCACCAGCAGCCAGACGTTGCGCCCGGCCAGCGAGCGGCGGACGAGGTCGTAGCTCATCTTGTAATTGGCCGTCACCAGCACCGGGTCCGCAGCCGCAGGGTCTCCGATGGCATACAGACCGGGCGGCACCATGAAATCCATGCGCCCGATGCCCCAGCGGGCCTTGCAGCCACCAAGGTGATCACCGATGCCGAGTTCCGTCCCGATGCGCGGCACCCGTCCGGCCGGCGTATCCAGCCATGCCATGAAACCGGGAACCGCATCCGTAATTTCTCCGCCGCCGGCGGAGGTGGGTGGACCTCAGCAGGGGGGCTTGTCTGAGCCGTCACCCGCTTCAATCGAACAGACGGTGCCGACCGGAGTGCGCTCCGCATCTGCGCTCTTGCGCATGCTCTTGATTTTGAACGGGCCAACCGGCCCCTTTTTTACTTGCAACATGCAATTGTTCCTTTCTGGTTTGCCGTACCCTGTGACGCCTCGATGAGCGCTTCGTTCAGCAACCCCAGCGACCTGACTACAGTCTCCCGCTCGAAGGAGCTCATACGACCGAACACCTCCTCAAGCCGCGCAGCCATGTAGCCGTCGATCTTCTCCAGCACCTTCCTGCCGTCATCGGTCAGGCCCAGAAACATCACCCGCCGGTCGTCGGCAGACACGCGCCGGGATACGAGCCCCCTGGCCTCCAGCCCCTTGGCCTGGCGGCTGAAGGTTGTCACATCCATCCCCAGTTCTTCCGCTACCTGCTGCATGGATGGGCTCTCCGAGCGGCGCACCTCAAACAGGATGTAGCTCTGGGCCATGGAGACCTGTTCCCCGCAGCATTCGTCGCAGCAGGATGCGTTCAGCAGGCCGAAACGGCGGGTAAATATCTGTAACTGTTCCCGGACTGATTCCATCGAACAATCTCCTTTCGATAAATCTATAGTTTATATTTGCATTTTGCAACTATTTTTATTGGCGTGAAATCGAATACAGCCGGTCAACAATCAGCTGATCACAGACGTCGCCTCCCCGCCGGATCATTGCCCCCCAATTGCACAATCACCCTTCCCTGTTATACTTTCCACAAAACTATCCTCTGGAGTGCTGACCATGAACATTCATGAGTATCAGGCCAAGGAAATTCTCGGCAGTTACGGCATCCCGATCCCCCGGGGCCTTGTGGCACTGACCTCCGATCAGGTCGAGCGTGCCGCCAAAATGATGGGTGGGCGCTGCGTCGTCAAGGCCCAGATCTATGCCGGCGGTCGCGGCAAGGCCGGCGGCGTCAGGCTGATCCACCATCCGGAGGAGGCGCAGGAGTACGGAAAGGATCTGTTCGGGCGCACTCTTGTGACAAAGCAGACCGGGCCGCACGGGTTGAAGGTACGCCGTATTCTGGTGGAGGAAGCGGTTGAGATCGCCCGCGAATTCTATCTTTCCATCACGCTCGACCGCGAAAGCTCCCGCTACATCCTGATCGCCTCGGCCGAAGGGGGAATTGACATCGAAGAGGTTGCGAGCAAATATCCGGAGAAAATCCTGACGTTCACGATAGATCCGTTCACCGGCCTGCGCCCCTATCAGGCCCGCACGATCGCCCTGGCGCTGGGTCTGACAGGAACGATCTGCGAGGACTGTGTCGAGTTGATCCTAAATCTGTACCGCGCCTGCCTGGAGAAAGACTGCGCCCTGATTGAAATCAACCCGCTGGTGGTAACCAAGGCGGGGTGGCTGATGGCGATGGACGCCAAGATCACCTTTGACGACAACGCCGTCTATCGCCATCGCGAATACCCCGACATGGTGGACTACTCGCAGCTCGACCCGCTGGAGATCAATGCCGCCAAGTACGACCTGGCCTATATCAAACTCTCCGGGACGATAGGGTGTCTGGTCAACGGCGCCGGTCTGGCGATGGCGACCCTGGATGTTCTCAAGGAGTACGGCGGTGAACCGGCGAACTTCCTTGACGTGGGTGGCGGGGCAACCCGTGAGAAGGTGGCCGAGGCATTCAGGATTATCCTGCAAGATGGCGATGTGAAGGGTATCTTCGTCAATATTTTCGGCGGCATCATGCGCTGTGACGTCATTGCCCAGGGGATCATCGAGGCGGCCGGTGCGGTCAATTGCACCCTCCCGATTGTGGTCCGCATGGAAGGGAGCCAGGTTGAAGAGGGAAAGAAGCTGCTCCAGGAATCCGGTCTGAACGTGCAGATCGGAAGGTCGCTGGGTGATGGCGCCGCCAGAATCGTACAGATGCTGGGCCAGGGGGTACAATAGGCCATGTCAATACTTGTCGATAAACACTCAAGGATTGTCGTCCAGGGGATTACCGGCCGGAGCGGCCGGTTCCACACCCGGCAGTGCCGCGAATACGGGACCAGTATTGTGGCCGGAGTCACCCCCGGCAAGGGGGGGATACATATCGAAGGGATCCCGGTCTTCAACACCGTTGCCGAGGCGGTCAGGTACACAGGGGCCAACGTCTCGATGATCTTCGTGCCGCCCCCCTGTGCGGCCGATGCCATCATGGAAGCGATCGACGCCGGCATCGCTCTGGCGGTCTGCATCACCGAGGGAATTCCGATTCGTGACATGGTGCCGGTCAAGGCGGTGCTGCAGGGGAGCGCTACCCGCCTGATCGGTCCCAACTGCCCCGGCATCATTACTCCGGGCGAGTGCAAGGTCGGCATCATGCCGGGACATATCCATACACCGGGAAAGATCGGGGTCGTCTCGCGCAGCGGCACCCTGACGTACGAAGCGGTCAAACAGCTGACGGACCTCGGGCTCGGCCAGTCCACCTGTGTCGGCATCGGCGGCGACCCGATCATCGGCATGAATTTCATCGACGTACTGACCCTCTTCAACCAGGACCCGGATACCCAAGCGGTGTTCATGATCGGCGAGATCGGCGGCGGCGCCGAAGAGGCGGCCGCAGAGTGGATCAGGAATAACATGAAAAAGCCGGTGGCCTCCTTTATCGCCGGTGTCACCGCCCCCCCCGGCAAGCGGATGGGACATGCGGGTGCGATCATCACCGGCGGCAAGGGGAAGGCGGAAGACAAGATCCGCATTCTGCTGGAGTGCGGCGTAGTCGTCGCTACCAGTCCGACCCGGATGGGAGAGGCGATGCTGGATGCGCTCAAAAAACCCGGAAAGGCCGACGCCAGGCCGACTGCGAAGAAGGCGAAAAAATAGAGGTTGAATCTCTGTAAACGAAACAGGCCCCGTTTCCGATCTGGATGGCGGGGCCTGTTTTTTGAGCATTGCCAAGTTCCCGTTGTCTGATATACATTGCCCCTGAATTCCTGAGCAAGAAAGGGCAATATGCTTAAAGTTATTACACGGTTTTTTGTTGGAGCATTTCTTGTTATTGCATTCATGGTCTGTTCGTCGCAGCGCGCCGGTGCGACCGAGGAATATGCCAAGCAGACCGGCCGGATGTGTTCTGCCTGTCACCTTGATCCGGCCGGCGGCGGTGAACTGACGGCAGCCGGCAAGACATTTGCCGCCACACTCCACTCCGGCACAGAAAGTCCCAAAGCAGGCATTCCCATCAAGTGGCTCCGCCTGGTGGTAGGCTATATCCACTTCCTGACAGCCGTTTTCTGGTTCGGAACGATCCTCTATGTGCACCTGATCCTCAAGCCGACCTATGCGGCCAGCGGACTGCCGCGAGGCGAGTTGAGGCTCGGCATCGTCTCGATGGCCGTCATGGGAGTAACCGGCGCAATACTGACGTTCTACCGGATCAACTCTATTGATTCCCTTATTCACACCCGCTTTGGCATCCTCCTTCTCGCAAAGGTTTCCCTCTATCTGGTAATGGTCATTTCCGTCGTTATCGTCATCACCGTAATCGGACCGCGCCTCAAGGCAAAGAGGAAGAAACCGCCGGCACCCGCCGCATCAGGTGATTTATCTCCGGAGGAGCTGGCTTCATGTGACGGGAAAGAAGGACGGCCGGCCTATTTTGCTTTTGAAGGGAAGATCTACGATGCAACCATGAGCAAACTCTGGAAACAGGGTGTACACATGGGGCGGCACAACGCCGGCACCGACCTGACAGAGGCCCTGAAACAAGCGCCCCATGGCCGGGAGAAAGTGTCTGCAATGAAGGGAGTCGGGGGACTCGTCG
>VFJM01000326.1 GCA_009886055.1 Geobacter sp.
ACATGATCTGTTGCAACTCGCATCATCTGTTCACCTCTGCAAGTATGGCCAGTCGAGCCAGCGAATCCTCGTCAAAATCAAGTCCCCACCGCTCGCGCCACTTGCGGGCTGATCGCGCAAGCCGCGTAAAGTTGCGGGCGGCGACGCAGCTTCCGCCCGGAAACGTCACCCGGTCCACGTCAAGAAGATACGCGGTAAGGTCGACACCGGTGCCGGCGATGTAGATGTTCTTGAGATTCAGGTCAGCGTGCCACGCTCCGGCTCGTGCAAGAGAGTTTAGTAATCTGGACACAGCCACCAGTACCGAATCACGATCTGCTTTATCCGCCTTCTTCCAGACGGCAGGGACATCGTCCCCCTCCGGCAGCCGCCGTGTCATGACATCGCTCCGGGCGAATATCCCGGCAACGGGGTAGACGGCGTACGCTATTACTTCAGGTGTTGGAATCCCGGCAGCGGCCAGACGCAGCGATGTTTCAAGCTCGAGTGGAGCCCGCGTCGGAGCCATAAAATATTCTCCCGTCAGCACACGCAGCAGCCCGCCGTGACGATTTCTCCTCACAACTACCGGGGTTACAGGGATTGTCGGCAGGTCAACAGCGTAAATTACCCCTCGTCCCCGCATCTCTTCCCGCACCGGCTGCAGTGACGCCCATTCGTGTAGAGTACCGGACTCCAGAACCTCTGCCACCACCGATGCCGCCCGGCCAAGGGCTACCGCCCGAAACTCTTTTACTGCAAGCGGGACGTAGCCTTGCTGAAGTGCGTCAGAGACGCGAATGTCTGTGGGGGAAATGGGGAGCATCATCGTCTCAAAGGGGTAACAGAGTGAACAGGCTGTTACAGACTTAAATTTGTCTGACGTATGTAAATATCATTCATATGAAAGCATCGTCAACCTGAAACTGGAACAATATCAGCATCCGGGTGTGTAATTTACTTCAAAAGTAATGCCAATTATGGCATATTGGCAAGCCGATTTTTTAGACAGGAACCAGTATGCTGACCCCTGAATTATTACAGATACTCGCGTGCCCGATCTGCAAGGGGGAATTGACCCGGAGCGAAGACGGCTCTTCTCTGAACTGCCAACCCTGCAACAGAGACTATCCCGTTGTCGAAGGTATCCCGATCTTGCTCCCGGAACGGACCGTCACCACGCCGTGACACATACACGCAGAAACTAAATTTTATAAGGCCACTTTCAACATGCCCGTATTCAAGAGACTCCTTCTTTACATGAAACCCTATTGGTGGCGCATCCTGATCGCCATCCTTGCTTCGTCAGCGTATGGCGGTCTCGATGCTGCTTTCGCGTATATGGTTGAACCCCTTTTAAAAAAGATCTTCGTTACCAAAGACGTGCTGATTTTTTCGATTCTTCCGTTTGCCATTATCCTGATATTTGTTTTCCGGGCCACCTGCCGCTACCTGAACGATTATTTCATGCGCACTGCGGCCCAACTGGCAGTACAGGACGTCCGCAACGAGATCTTCCGGAAAAATGTTTTTCTGGATTTGTCGTTTTTTCATCGCAACCAGACCGGTTCTCTGATGTCCCGGATATTAAATGATGTTGCCATGATGCAAGATGGTATCGGCGGCATAATCACCGGAGTGTTCAGAGACCTCATCGGACTTGTCACCCTCCTCGGAGTCATTTTCTATCGTGACTGGCAGCTGGCGCTCATATCAATTCTCGTTATTCCGCTTACTATTTATCCTGCCAACCTCCTGGGCACCCGTATTAAAAGAAATGCCCGCAAAGGGCAGGAGGAAGCCGGTACTTTTGCCAGCATCCTTCAGGAAGCGCTGAGCGGGATTAAAGTGGTCAAGGCATTTTCTCTTGAACAGGTTATGACGGACCAGTTCACACGCGCCAACCTGAAATATTATCAGTTTACCAGGAAGCTCATCAAGTATAACTCGCTTTCCTCTCCCGTTATGGAAGTCATCACTTCGCTCGGTATTGCTGCAGTAATATTTTACGGCGGCAGCAAAGTAATGGCAAACAAGATGTCCGCCCCTGAGTTTTTCTCCTTTATTACCGCCATGGCGCTTGTGTATTCGCCGCTCAAGAAGCTGATAGCGGCCTACAATGATGCGCAACGAAGCATCGGTGCCTCTGAACGGGTGTTTGAAATCATTGATGCCGTGCCGGAGATTGTTGACAATCCGCTCGGCCACACGCTCTCCCGGGACGATAACCGGGTGGAACTTAAACATGTCAGTTTCAAGTATCAGGAAGAGAACGTCATAAACGATGTCAGCCTTGTCGCGGAAAAAGGTGAAATGGTCGCGCTGGTCGGCCCCTCCGGCGGGGGAAAGACGACACTCGTATCGCTGATAGCACGGTTTTATGATATCAGTGACGGTCAGATTCTTATCGGAACGCACGACATCCGTGACATAACAAAAACCAGCCTCATGAGCCATATAGGGCTGGTTGATCAGGAAACCATCCTATTTCACGACTCGATCGCCAACAACATACGCTACGGAAAACAGGATGCAACTGAAGATGAAATAGTGAGAGCCGCCCAGGCCGCTTTCGCGCATGATTTTATTATGGAAATGCCCGATGGGTATGAGACGAGTATTGGAGATCGGGGAGTCAGGCTATCCGGGGGGCAGCGGCAGAGGCTCTGTATTGCGCGGGCTCTCTTGAAAAACGCGCCGATCCTGATCCTCGACGAGGCGACCAGTGCTCTTGATACCGAAAGCGAGCAGATGGTACAGAAGGCGCTGGACAATCTGATGGCCAATCGCACGACATTTGTGATTGCACACCGGCTTTCAACGGTACTCCATGCGGATAAAATTATCGTTCTGGAAAACGGGGCCATTGTCGAAAGCGGAACTCATCAGGGGTTAATCCAGAATAACGGGCTGTACAGCAGGCTCTGTTCGACACAATTCGGCAATGGCTAAAGTAAGCCCGCCGGACAAACGGCCATTCGGAATCAGTATCGTTATCCCCAACTACAACGGGGTAAATCTTCTTCGAGACAACCTTCCGTCCGTGTTTGAAGCAGTACATTCGTGGAACAGCCCTGCGGAAATAATCCTGGTTGATGATTGCAGTACCGATGACAGCTGCAGTTTCATCCGCGAACATTTCTCCGGAGCCCGGTTACTTGTCAACGAGAAGAATCTTGGTTTCTCCAAGACCTGCAACATCGGGATGGCCGCAGCTGCATACTCCATCCTGCTCTGTATAAATACCGACGTTAAAGTTGAAGCGGTTGTGCTGGAGTCGCTGGCGGCGCACTTTGGAGACCCGGAATTGTTTGCCGTTACCCCCAGAGTTATTGTGAAGCGGGAACAGAAAAACCAGGGTGTCGTATGTGGCAGATTCAGCAGGGGCTTTATTAAAGGAGCCTTTGCCGCATCGAACACCGAATTACCGGCACGAGAAAATCTATATGCCGTTGGCGCGTGCGTCGCGTACGATGCCGATAAATTTTTGGCCTTGGGCGGATACAGCGAGATCTATTCACCCTATCTCTTTGAAGATGTGGACATTTCCTACCGGGCCTGGAAGCGCGGCTGGAAAAGCATCTATGACCCGTCCGCGACCGTGTGGCACTACTCCAATGCCACGCTGAGCA
>VFJM01000338.1 GCA_009886055.1 Geobacter sp.
CCATGATCGGCAACCAGAATTAACAGAGTATGCACCCAATGCAGTCACTGTTGAATTGGACCGGTCAGCCATGGGCAATATGGAAGTCGTCAGGAGAAAACGAGGCAGTGATGTTGTTGAGTGTAAAAAGCGGCACGGAACCATAAAATGAGGCCCAAGTGGTGTATGAACTCGGAGGACCGATCAGAAAATCGCATTGGGCAAAAGCGTACATATCTTCGAGTTGATGGTTGTTCCCCATGACATAACACAAGCCTTGAAAAACCCCCTCATCCTGTTTCTCGTTGGAGCATATCAGAAACTTTATTCGTTTTTCCGGCATTTCTGCGGCGAAACGTTTCATAACTGCAGCATATTCGGATGTGGTAAAATAGAATTTCCCACCTTGCCACCGTTTATAATCTCCCTGCCTTATATGTATGCCGACCAACAGTTCACACTCTTTACGTGCTTTGGAAATAAGGTTTGTTACAGCCGAAGAATGTTTTTCTATCGGAGTGAAAAAGGTGCGAACCTGATCTGCATGTTTTTCTAAATTTTTAAAATCTCTGAATAACCATCCATCTTTTATGATGAGCAGATTGTTTGATGTCGCCAGATGTATATAATCCGGATTCGTCATGTCGTAACACTCTTCCGAGTACGTTTTCGGAGTTATATCCAGAAACGTAATGTTCAGAAGCTTGGATACCCTGTTGCATCCGGAGAGTGGCAGCAGGCCCTTGTTGATTAATCTGTAGAATAAAACCTGCAGTGCCGGGCTGAACCATCTGGTATTTCGTGCAGGGTATCTGCAAAAAAAGTCGTTACGGGTGCCCACGAAGTATTGGGAATATCCGTAAAAACTGGGATTTTGCACTTCATATTTGTACTCGATTGCGTTCGCAATAATGTGTGCAAACACAAAGAGTCTGTTTCCCAGCTGTCCGGCTCTTTTACCTATGATAACCATTCATCAGGCCTGAATACTTCGCGATGTTATTTTTTATCGTTCTGAATTTCGTACAACCTCATGTATTTTAAAAATGTTCCGATTGCGCCCATGACCGAAATGACAAAGCCCTGGACTCCGTCGAGAAAACCGAGTCTTAAGACGTAGCGTTGGAAAAAAGTGGTGGCGGGGCGAACTGAAACATGATGCCATTTTGCCCGTCTGCCGCTCTCAAAATAGTCGGCCGCCGACATGTTCGCATACCGTGCAACACGCATCAGATAGGTATGCAGGTCAAGATCCTGCTCGTGCAGTATGTCACCCTCAAGTTTTTTTGTCACGCCGTTCGGAATGAAGCGCTCATGCACGTTGGCATTGTTCCATGCGCCTCTTGTCCGGCAGTACAGCCGCGCCTTGTAATCCGGATAGAAAGAGGAATGTTTGATCCATTTGCCCCAGAATCGGGTTTTTCTTTTGAACTCGAAACAGGCGCACTTTTCGAAGTCGTCCGCCGTCAACGCTTGAATGGCATTTCTCATCTCATCGGAGACACGCTCGTCGGCATCCAGTTCCAATACCCAGTCATTGGATGCCAGCGACATGGCATGGCTCTTCTGGTCCCTGAAACTGCTGAACGTGTGCTGATGGAAGGATACCCCGAATTCTTTGCAAATGCCCGGGGTGGCGTCGGTGCTGAAATCGTCGACAACTACAATTTCGTCAGCCCAATTCAGAGATTTAAGGCAATCTCCAAGTTTTACGGATTCGTTTTTAGTAATGACAAATGCCGATATTTGGGGAATCTCAACTAGCAACTGCAGCCCTTTCATGCTCTGTAACAAATAATTACGTACGCGACATTCAAACTCATACCCAAATTTGTGTCTAACTGTCAAAAATACGTCTCATTAGAAGGCCGGTACCACGGCTACTCCGTATTTGTCCTTGATGAAATTTCGGACTTCCTGTGAAGTGACTGTTTTTGCGAGTATTTTTATTTCAGGACGATTTTCATCAGCTTTTCTCACAACAATTATGTTGACGTAGGGTGAGTTGGCATCCTCACGAAAAATTGCCGTTGCAGGGTCCATTTTAGCTTCAAGGACGTAGTTGGTGTTTATGAGAGCGGCGTCCACATCGCCAAGAGATCGAGTCAGCTGAGCTGACTCGACTTCGATGAATTTGAGATTTTTCGGATTCTCAGCGATGTCTCTGGGGGTAGACTCGAAGTCCTTGATATTCTTTTTAAGCTTGATCAGCCCGTTTCTCTCTAGTAGGACCAGAGCACGAAATTCGTTAGAAGGATTATTGGGGATGGCAATTGTCGCTCCATTCCTGAGCTCGCTAAGAGATCTGATCTTGCGGGAATAAAATCCGATCGGCTCGACATGCACCTTGGCGGCTACTGCAAAATCATATTTTTTCTCGCGAGCTACTGAATTCAGGTAGGGGACATGCTGGAAGTAGTTGGCATCAAGTTGCTTTTCAGCAAGAGCCGGGTTCATCCAGCCTTCCTCATCGATCACTACAATCTCCAAATTCAC
>VFJM01000224.1 GCA_009886055.1 Geobacter sp.
AGCTTTAACCTCCCCCCTGATAAGGGGGGATTGAGGGGGGTTGGGTTGCCTATAAATTACATCTTTGAGCCGCCGTAACTGTGCAGGCCGGAGAGGAACAGGTTGACCCCCAGGTAGCAGAAAATTGTGGCGGCAAAACCGATCACCGAGAGCCAGGCGGCGCGTTTTCCGACCCACCCCTTGGTGATGCGGGCGTGCAGGAAAGCTGCGTAGACAAACCAAACGATCAGCGACCACGTTTCCTTGGGATCCCAGCTCCAGTAGGTGCCCCAGGCATAGTTGGCCCAGGCGGCGCCGGTGATGATGCCGAGCGTCAAGAGCGGGAAGCCGATCATGATCGAGCGGTAGTTGAGGTCATCCAGCACTTTCAGGGGGGGGAAAAGAGACAGCAGTCCGCCGGCCGATGCCGATGTACCGGTGCCTTCAATGGCGGTTTTGATCAGATACATGATTGAAATTCCGCAGGCGACGGCAAATGCGGCATACCCGAGGAAGCAGGTAATAACGTGGTACAGCAGCCAGTTGCTCTGCAGCGCCGGAACGAGCGGCTCGATTCCGGTATTCATGCCAAGCTGTGCCCAGGCCATCCCCAACAGCGCAAACGGCACGACAAATGCTCCGACAATCCGGTATTTATACCGAAGGTCGATGTAGGCAAACAACAGAATAATCGTCCAGGAAAAGAACACGATCGATTCGTACAGGTTGGACATCGGCGCATGGCCGACGCCCAGGTCATAGGACTCCTTCCAGCGAAGCCCGATGGCCACCGTTTGAACGACAAGACCGGCGTAGGCGATGTAACTGCCGGCCAGGCCGACCGACTTGTTTTTGCTGGCCAGAAACGCAAAGAAAACGACCGTTGAGATCAGATATGAGAACGTTGTGATATTAAAAAGCATGGAACTGGTCATAAACAGGAACCTCCGCTAAATTTTTATTTCCTTGAACTTTTCAGAAATATCTTCGAACTGCATCTGAAACGCTGCCTGATTTTTGCTGGCATTGCCATACATACGGGCATGCCCTTTTGATACGACCACCCAGATCCGTTTGTGCGACATGAAAAAAGCGATGCAGATGCCGATCACCATCAGGGCGCATCCGAGCCAGACCACCCAGACACCGGGATCTTTGGCGACCTGCAGACCGGTATACTGTTTGGCGCTTGTCCCGTCATAGCTGAAGATCAGGGCATCCCCCCGCTGGGCATTCACTTCGGGGAAATTCTTGAACGCGATAAAGGTCTGCGGCGCCGCCCCCTTCGGAGTCACTTCAATGCGGGCAGCCGGGCCGGAAAATCCGGGGGCAAACTGGCGGACCTCCTGCGTTGCCTCCAGCAGTTTGAAGGTTGTGCCATCCTTCAAGGTAACGGCGACATTATCACGAACAGTGATCTTTTCGGGCGTCCCGCCGTTTCGCGGAGTCACCGTTATGAAATGCTCCCCCCCCTCACTGGCCTGGCCATAACTGGACTGATAAAAGGTGATCCCCTTGTAGGTCATCGGTGTGTTGACAATAACCTTTACCTGTGAATAACCGGGAACCGGTGTGCCGTTTTCCAGGACCGTCAAGATACTTCTGAATTCCTTGGGAGCCCCGTTGGCGTAAAAATCCACAGTGAACTTTTCGCAGAGGACTTCAAAACCGAGCGGCATCTGCTGACCGTTTTGACGCTCAAAGGAGTTGACGCTGGTCCCTTCGACAATGGTCACAAACCCCTTGTATCCGGCCAGAGAGCCGATAATCGCCCCGATGAATATCACCAGAATGCTTAAGTGGACAACATAGACACCCAGGCGACACCAGGCTGTTTTCTGCGCAAAAAGGTGATATTCGCCATTATGTTCGGTGATCACCGGCGCAGAAAACTCTTTCCCGAGAAATTCGGCCAGCCGCTCCTTCCCCTTTTCGATGGATCCGGAAAACGTCATCTCTTTCTTCAACGGGAATGAGGTGCGCTGCCCCTCCCCCAGAACGAGGGTCGGCTCACTGATAAACTTGAATACGTGCGGCAGGCGCTTGATCGAGCAGGAGATAAGATTCAGGCTGAACACATACAGCAGGGAAATGAACCACCAGGAGTGGTACATATCAAAGAAACCGAGCTTTGAGTAGATCTGCAGCTTGGTGGGGCTGATCTGGGCGACATATTCAGGGGGCAGCGCGCCCTGCGGCAGGACCGTGCCGATTATCGAGGTCAACGCCAGTGATATCAGCAGAAAGAGGGTCAGTTTAAGAGAACAGAAAAAATCCCAGACGGCGGTAACAAAGCTTCGTTCAGTAGTTGCCAATGGTAATCTCCAGAGTGGTGTAAAGTATGAACTGCAGCACAAAACGTATTTATTAACTTTTGAACAATACCCCAACTTTCAAACAAAATGCACCATTTTTTTCACTCTGAGCCAGAGTTTATACAGCTCGTATATCCATCGCTTTCATTTTCGTACTCATGGTGAATAGTCGAACTGACTCTAACTATACTGTTTTTTACGGGAATCTTATGGCGGACACCCTGGTAGCGATTCTCGTTTCTGCCGCATGCTCGCTTCGCAGAATTATTATTGACAAGTTTACCGTACAACTGATATTTTATACTACAGTTTTCACACCGATCAACTCAACATACATATTCTTATCGAGAGCGACTGAGGGACTGGCCCTGTGATGTCGCGGCAACCATGCCCCTTGGCAAGGTGCCAATTCCAGCGGAACCGCTTGCGGTCCCGGGAGATAAGGAAGAGCGCCATCCAAAAGATCCTCTTCCGCACCCCGGAAGGGGATTTTTTAGTAAGTAGCAGTAACACATATTTTCTCGTAGGTTGGGCAAAGGCGTTTTCATGCCGTGCCCAACATATCCAGTTCTGTTGGTCACGCTTTGCTTTGCCCAACCTACGTGGTTTTAAATGTTACAAGGTACTAGATACTATTTTCGTTAACGCACGTATCCCGTTTATCGGGAC
>VFJM01000354.1 GCA_009886055.1 Geobacter sp.
CGCCTCTTTTCCGGGAAGCGGCACTGTTTGTCATCACAACTCTCGCACCAGCAGCAGGGACCGCCGCTGAAAACCAGCGCCTTCTTGAACCCGCCGAGAAACGCCTCCCGTTCCAACCCCAGCAGCTTCTCCTGAAAATCACGCAGCGGCGGCTGTCCGGCTACCAGCAGCGCACGCGAGTAGCACCCCAGCAGCTCCGCAAATCCGGCCTGGTCCATCGAGTGGGGAGGACAGCTCCAGCGCTTGCCGTACTGAGAACAGCCGTAGGCGCATTTGGCCCGAACCCACGCCTCGCTCCGGATCCGGGCCGGATCGAGCTCGATGGCGGCAAAAAAACCGTGGGACAGGGCATGGTTTTTCAGGGCAAAGAGTGATGAAACTGCCTGATAGGGGGTGTTGCGGGTGGCCACGATGGCGAGAGAATTGGAGGGGAGCTCGATGGCCGCATAATGCCCGAATCCGGCGCTCTGCAGCATTACGGCGGTCTCGGCGGTCGTGTAGCTGCGGCCGTTATAGGTGTTGACCAGCATGTGCAGATCGTACAGCGCGCCGAAGCTGTTGGCGTCGCGGTAAAAGTCGTGGACTACCAGCAGCCCCTCATCGGTCAGCATCCCGGCGGCCTGCTCCAGCAGGGCCCGGTTTTCGCCGGGGCTGTAGCAGTGAAGCAGGTTGGAGAAGAGCAGCAGATCGGCGGTGGCGCGATGCCTGGCGACAAACTCGTCCAGCTCCTGCCGCTCCAGGATGTTGCAGGGGTGAAGGCTCAGGTTGTGCGGGATCGGGCCATTTGCGGCCTGCTGGCAGACGTCCGGCAGGTCGCAGGCGATCCCTCGCCACAACGGATGCCGAGCGAGGAATTCGCGCAGATAGGTCCCCTCCCCCGCCCCGATGTCGATGATCGTGCCCCGTTCCGGCAGATCCGTCAGCGCATCCCACAACTCGCGGGAACGGACAATCGCCGCCTCGGCCATCGCCTTTTGAAAGAGCTGCAGCCGCTCCCAGTAGTCATCGTCCGACTGTTCGCGGATCAGCGTCCCCTGCCCTTCCCGCAGCACCTCCCCCAGCCTCCCCCAGTTCTCCATCAGCGTCGGTTCGAACTCGATAACATGGCGCTGGCTCGTTGGGCTGGTCCGGCTGAGGTAGGTTCTGCTGAAGCGCGACAGGTGGATGAGTCCGTCATACTGCCCAATCAGCCCGACATTCACCAGCAGGTCGATGAAGCGCCTCCCCTCATCCGGCTGGAGTGTGGTCGCAACCGTCAGCTCCGCCATGGTGCAATCGCCTTCATCCAGCCGGTCGATTATACCTGAGTCGATCGCTTCGGACATCACGCGGAACATGCGGTAGCCGCCGGTCAGGTCACAGAAGGTACGATACGAGTTGTCGGAGGGGAGGATTATCATGGCGGGCGGTCAGATCTTGTCGCCCTTCAGATCACAGGCAAAGAGCTTCCCCGCCCCGCGCGAGGCGCAGAAATCGCCGCACATCGTGCAGGTGTTCTCGTCCTCCGGGGTGCGACTGGCGCGGATCGCACGGGCGTCCTCCGGGTAGAGCGCCAGCTGGAACTGCTTCTCCCAATCAAGATCGCGGCGCGCCTTCGACATCTCCTTGTCCCGCTGACGCCCCTTTTCCGGGTACTTGTTCATGTCGCCGATGTAGGCGGCAATCTTGGCCGCCTTGACTCCCATTCGAACATCTTCTTCATTGGGGAGTGCAAGATGCTCGGCCGGGGTGATGTAGCAGATCAGGTCGGCGCCGAAGCGGCTCGACTGGGCAGCGCCGATCGCGGCGGTGATGTGGTCGAAACCGGGGGCGACATCGGTGGCGATCGGCCCGAGCATATAGTACGGCGCTCCGCCGCTCATCCTTTTTTGCAGCTGGATGTTCCCCTCGATCTCGTCCAGCGGCACATGCCCCGGACCTTCCACCAGCATCTGGCACCCCATGTCGCGGCCGATCTCGGCCAGTTCGCAGTTGAAGATCAGCTCCTGGATCTGCGCCCGATCGGAGGAGTCGTGAATCGCCCCGGCCCTGAGGCCGTTGCCGAGTGAGAGCACGGTGTCGTATTTTTTGAGGATCGATACGACCCGGTCGAACTTTTCGTAGAGGGGGTTTTCGCGATTATTGGCGATCATCCAGGCCACCATCGACACCCCCCCCTTGGAGACCAGCCCGCCGTAGCGGTACCCCTGTTTGCGCAGTCGCTCGATCGTGCAGAGGTTGATGCCGCAGTGGACGGCCATGAAGGCCATGCCGTCTGCGCACTGCTGCTCGATAATATCGAAAAGCATCTCATCGTCCAGCTTGTTCGGGTCGCCATATTTGCGGGCCGCTTCGCAGAACGCCTGGTAGAGCGGCACATTGCCGACCGGCAGATCGACTGCGGCGATCACCTCGCGCCGGACACGATCGAGGTCGCCCCCCACGGAAAGCTCCATCAGCGTGTCGGCCCCCGATTCCTGCGCTGCCAGCGCCTTCCTGATCTCGGCTTCGTAGTCGATGATGTCAGAGGAGGTGCCGATGGAGGCGTTGACCTTGGTCGAGAGCCCCTTGCCGATCCCGGAGATGCGGGATGGCTTCCGGTTGTGGTTCCAGGGGATGACGATCTTTCCTTCGGCGGTCATCCGGCGGATGTATTCCGCGTCAAGCTGCTCGTTTACGGCTACACTCTGCATCTGCGGGGTGATGATGCCCTGACGGGCGGATTCGATCTGAGTCAGCATTGGTTCAATCCTTTTCAGTTATGGCAACATACAAATAAGCGCATAGATTTTTCCCTTACATCCGCAGCATCGTTTTTTGCCTTTCTCCGCGTCATTACGTCCGCTACCCTTGCGATACTCCGGCCTGTTCAAAGGTCGCCATCTCCTTCAGAACCTTTACTCCGGCCTCGATCAGCGTCATGGCCAAAGCGGCTCCGGTCCCTTCACCCAGGCGGAACTTGAGATCGAGAATCGGTTCAACGCCGATCCGCTCCAGCATGAAGCTGTGGCCGATTTCCACAGACTCATGGGCGGCGAAGATGTAGTCACGCACATTTGGATGCAGCTCCGAGGCGATCAGGGCTCCGGCGGTAGAGATAAAGCCGTCGATCACAACCGGAATTGAATTGGCCGCGCACCCGAGCACCAGACCGGCGATCGCAGCAATTTCCAGCCCGCCGACTTTGGCCAGCACGTCAAGCGGATCAGCAGGATCAGGTTTGTTAAGCGCCAGACCCTGCTCGATGACGCGAATCTTATTGACCAGCGCCTCGTCACCGATGCCGGTGCCGCGATGGGTCACTTCTGTCACCGTCTTGCCGGATATTGCCGCGATAATGGCCGAAGACGGCGTCGTATTGCCGATCCCCATTTCGCCGGTTCCGACCAGTCCAACCCCTTCGGCACGGCACTGATCAGCCAGTTCGATACCGACGCGGAGAGCCGCAATAGTCTCCTCGCGGGTCATGGCCGGCCCTTTGGCAAAGTTTTTTGTGCCGCGGGCGACTTTTTTATGTATCAGTCCGGCAATGCCTGCGAAATCATAATCGACCCCGACATCGACAACCCGCACATCCGCACCGACATGCCGTGCCAGCACGTTAACCCCGGCACCGCCGGAGAGAAAATTCAGTACCATCTGGGTGGTTACTACCCGGGGGAACAGTGAGACCCCCTCTTCCGTGACGCCGTGGTCTCCGGCAAAGGTAAACACGACCTTCCTGGAAATATCCGGATCCGGATTGCCGCTGATGGCGACGATGCGACGGGCAAATTCCTCCAGTCGCCCCAGTGAGCCGAGCGGCTTGGTCTTGTTGTCCAGCCTCGTCTGCGCCTGCTGCAGCAGTTCCGGGCTGACCGGTTTGATCCGGGAAAGCGTGTCCTTGATGATGTCCATGAAAATTCTCCTTTTCTTGATTACTTCAATTTCAACGGTAGTCCACTGATGACGACATGCACCTCATCCGCCGCCGCGGCCATGGTCTGATTTGCTGTACCGGCGATGTCCCGGAACATTCGCGCCAGGGTATTATCCGGCACAATCCCCATACCGACCTCATTACTGACCAGAATAACCGGCGTCACCATCCCCTGCAGCGTACTCTTCAGTCGCTGCAGATCCTCATGCATCCGTTCTTCACAGCTTTCCGCAGCATCTTCATATTTTAGCAGCAGGTTAGAGAGCCAGAGCGTCAGGCAATCCACCAGAATTGCCTGATACTGACCGTCACAGCGCGCCAGCGCCTCTGACAGGTGAATCGGCTCCTCTATCGTGTCCCATTCGGCACCGCGCCGTTCACGGTGCCGTCTGACACGCTCATCCATCTCGCTGTCCAGCGTCTGAGCCGTTGCCAGATAGCCGAGCGACGAACCGAACTCCCGTGCCCGTTTTTCAGCGAAGGTGCTTTTACCGCTGCGCGCTCCACCGGTAATGAAGATTGTACGTGCCATAGTGCCCTCCCAAGCCCTGTCAAACAGGATACGTGCGTTACGAAATTACTAATAAAAAAGCCCCTATCCGTGAAGGGGACAGAGGCTCGAAAACCGGGAAATCAGATACGATCGGGCTTCGGCCCCTCGTTCCACGGAGGTCCCAAAACAGCGTCGGAATGGCAGGTTTCCTGGCTTCAGGGTCATCTTACTGGCCGCGCCTTCCCG
>VFJM01000349.1 GCA_009886055.1 Geobacter sp.
GGTAGTCTTCATCGGTTCCCTGATAGTCTTCGTCACCATGATGGGGAGTGTCAACGAGCGGACTGTCGAAATCGGGGTCTTCCGGGCCATCGGCTTCAGGAAGAGTCACATCATGCGGATCATTCTGCTGGAAGCAGCTCTGGTCAGTCTGCTGGCAGGTTTTCTGGGGTATGCCGTCGGCATGGGCGGTGCCAAGCTGGCGCTGCCTTTCATGGCCGAGAGCAAGAATGCCCATCTGATCTGGGACACAAGCGTGGCCTTTGGTTCCATCGGTCTTGCTTTGACGCTCGGTCTCCTGGCGAGCCTCTACCCGGCGCTGCATGCCAGCAAGATGGATCCGACCGAGGCGTTAAGAGCGCTGTAGAAATAACCTATTGCATTTAAGCTTTTTGGAGATCTTTCCGTATGGCACTTATCGAAATAACAAACCTTAAAAAACACTACGCCAGCGATGACGAAGTTGTCGAGGCGCTGCGCGGCGTCAATATCAGCATTGAATCAGGTGAATTCATCACAATCATGGGGCAGTCCGGTTCGGGGAAGAGTACTTTACTGTCGGTGCTGGGAGGGATGAACCATCCTACTGCGGGCGAGGTGGAGATGGCGGGGATAAAGCTGTATCAACTCCCCGGCGAAAAACTGGCCGACTTCCGGGCGCAGAATCTGGGGTTCGTGTTCCAGTCATTCCATCTGATTTCCTATCTGACTGCCATCGAGAACGTCATGCTGCCGCTGGCCATCGTCAAAATGAGCACACCGGCAAAAAAGAGTGCGGCACGCAAGGCCCTTGAACGGGTCGGCCTCGGCAGTAAGCTCGACCGGCTCCCGAATCAGCTTTCCGGCGGAGAGCAGGAGCGGGTTGCCATTGCGCGGGCCATCGTCAACAATCCGCACATCCTGCTGGCTGACGAGCCGACCGGCAATCTGGATTCAAAAACCAGCGAAGAAGTCATGGCGCTCTTCCGAGAGCTGAACGACGCAGGACAGACCGTCGTCATGGTAACGCACAACCCTGAAAACGGGGCTTACTCAGACAGAACAATCACCCTGAAGGACGGGATGGTACTGTGAAAACCATCTTGTTGGTGACAGTGCTCCTGATAAATCTGTCGACTGCAGCTCTGGCGGATATCGCCCTGCCTGTTGAGAATGGTACCGTTACTTCCGGAGTGGGATGGAGGGTTGATCCATTCGGCAGTGGCAAACTTGTATTTCATCGTGGAATCGATATCGCAGTTCCGGCCGGTACTCCAGTACATACTA
>VFJM01000343.1 GCA_009886055.1 Geobacter sp.
ATGGTAGACGATTTCACATCGTCACGTACGTGACGAATGAATATTTGATGTTTTCATCCGTGGGATAAATCCCACGGCTACCATAGAACGCCCCTAACGTGGCTTTATAGTCTTGATGCAAAGACCAAAACGGAAAAACTGATTTGAAATAGACTGTTCAACATAACTTACACTACGAATTGATAGTGATTTAATAGTAAGTCTCTTAGCCAATATCACCAAGAAGATCCTATTTGTTTTTATTTATACGCTTGCTGACTAAGCTTGTAAACAATTATTTTGCGCTCCAGCTTAATATAAATATTATAATAAAAAAACTGAATACAAGAAGGCTGCGGCGAGATAATGGCGGCATTCCCGGAAAACAAAGGCGGTGCGGCGAGTCAGATACATGGAGATGATTCTTGACCATTCTGTTGTTTTTGGGTTAAGAAGCTGGTGCTTGATTATGTGACCAGTTGACACACCAGCGTCGCCAGAGTAGAGTCGCGAACGAGTTGTAACTATAGGTGAAGGGGGCTTTTGTGCGATTTTTCACGCTGATGCCGTTGCTTGCGGTATGCTTCATGGCAGACCAGATATATCACCCTGTTATTGCTGCCGAGCCCTTGAAGCCGGTACCTTCCTCCATTAGTCACTTTCCCCCAGGGGACTGCCACACCCTCCGAGGTTTGCGGAGAGTGTCACAAGGCGATATACCGTGAATATGCATTCGGTTTCGGTGGTGACAGCCACGCCCGTGATGCGGTGGATGCTTATTCAGGCAAGAGGAGTATCAGCCACCCTTCCAGTGCCTCTTCCATGGCAACCGCCCATGCAGTGGCTGGTGCCGATTCGTTCCCGCAGCACGCGCGGGAAATCGAGGCTGATGGAAAATCGTGCAATGTCTGTCACTTTCCGGAAGCGTTTAATCTGCCGGATTTGACTGTTTCAGAAATATATATGCCGCAGCCGCGCAACAGAGAGTCAGAGGCGGCCGGATTGACCTGTGCCAGTTGCCACCTGACCCCTGAAGGCAGGATACGTGGGCCGTACAATCTGCGGGCACCGCATGAAAACAGTCCCGAAGCCAGTATCAGGACGTCAGTCATGTGTGCCTACTGCCATAGTCTGGGGAAGCGGGTGCCTGGCATGCAGACCCAGACTTTTCTCGAATGGCGCGATGATTTCTGGAAACAGGGCCTTGGCAGCCAAAACTGTCAGGATTGCCACATGCCGAGGACCAACCGCAAGCTGGCGGAAGATTACGACGTGCCGGACCGGGTCGTGGCACGTCATCTCTGGACCGGAGGGCGTTCATTGCAGCGCTTGCAGTGCGCACTGAATCTTGTGGCCGTTCAAACCGTCAAGGGGATACCGAAATTCGAATTCCATGTGATCAATCTCGGAGCGGGGCATTCCGTCCCGACCGGATCGAGCCGCCGTGCAGTGTATCTACTACGTTGAAGCTTACAACTCCAGGGGAAAGACCGTTGCCGACAACAGCTGGATGTTTGCTCCGTGGTATGGAGCACGACCGGATAATAAGGCTTTTATTGAAGAAGACAGGAAACTGCCTGATGCCGGGGCTGCCATGCAGGCTGATGCTCAGGGGCCGCATGAGGACATTATCCGCGCCGGAGAAGAGCGTATTCTAACCTGGACTCCTGCGCTGAAACCGGGGGAATATAAGATCAAGGCACGGCTGGTTTATGACCTGAACCGTTATAATAATCGGGACGCTGCTGATGATCAGACCCTGCTCAAGACTACGACTCTGGACGTATCCGTAGGAAAATAGTTCTCCCGGGAGAAGGTTGCCATGACTGACCAACTGGATGAAAAAATTCCGGAAACTGAATGCAGCTGCGGAGAGATGCACAGAGGGCATATTTGCTGGCTGACTCATATGGGGCTGCTGAGTGAAACATTCCATCTGAGTTGCACTCCGACGGTGTCGTGCTCCAAATGCGGAGCGAAAGCCAATTTACCTCACAATGTCTGTTTCCCTGTTCCGCTCGGGGGCTGATTTTTACATCCGTGTCTTATTCCGCATCCCCGACGTTACGCCTGACTCCCATCAAATACGCCACCACAAATTCCTCCAGATTGCCATCCAGGACTGCATCCGGGTTGCCTGATTCGACGCCGGTGCGCAGATCCTTGACCATCTTGTAGGGGTGCAGCACATACGAGCGGATCTGGCTCCCCCAGCCGATCTCCTTCTTTTCGGCGGCAA
>VFJM01000350.1 GCA_009886055.1 Geobacter sp.
CTTACACATTTTTTTGTGCGCTTGACTGCCAGCACAACATGCCATATCATACGTAGAAATCGACCTTAATGGAGTGAGATATGGCCACATCATCAGCCAGGCGCAACATCAACATATCCATCGCAAGCGATAATGCTGATTTCGTCAAGCGTAACGGAATGAATCTGAGTAAGGCGGTTGATTCGCTGATTAACGAAATGCGGCGCATAAAAACGCGCGAAGAGTGGGCTATCGAAAATCAGGCAGCGATTTCCGAGCGTTGCAGGCTGCTGGAATCAGAAGGAGGTACAGCAGCCGAACGGCTTTACGGCGTACTTCCCTCACAGGAGAGCTGATGTGTCCCGATTGGCTCTCTACAAAAACCACCTGAAAGATCTGTCCGACAGTTACCCCTATCTGCTGGACATTCAAAACGACCAAATGCAAGCGGGAACACGCATTGTTGCTTTAGTCCGCACGAGCGGCAAAATCGCCGACATTTCAATCACTACGCTCAAATTTACATACGCCGGAGAGCAGTATTCCGCTAGTTTGCTTGACCTTCTCACTGTATCCGAACGTAACCTGGGTGTCCCCCTCGCACAGCTTGACCATCTTAAAGCCGCACTCACCAATGCTGTAGATTTCATATTTGTCGATTGAGACAGAGTAAACGCCCCATTCGCCCTTACATAAAGGGAGATGCCCTTCAATTCATCCTCGTCATAAATACAGTTAAAAGGATACCAACATGAGCAACGTGCCGAAATGTCCAACATGCAGTTCAGAATACACCTATGAAGACGGAGACGTGTTCGTCTGCCCGGAATGCGCCCACGAATGGCCGATAGCTGCTGCGGAGGATGAGATTGCCGGCATTGTCGTGCGGGATGCCTTCGGAAATGAACTGAAGGCGGGCGATTCGATAACCGTCATCAAGGACTTGAAGATCAAGGGTTCGTCGGCGGTTGTCAAAACAGGAGTCAAAATCAAGATCATCCGGCTCGTCTCGGGAGATCACGACATTGACTGCAGGATCGACGGCGTCGGCGCAATGCAGCTGAAATCGGAATTCGTCAAGAAAGCGTGAAAGGAGAATACTCGTGAAAGCGGTTATTCAGCGCGTTACTTCGGCCTCGGTCACTGTTGAAGGCTCAATTGTCGGGCAGATCACACAGGGGGTCATGATCCTGCTCGGCGTAGAGAAAGGTGATGCGGAACCCCAGGCCGACTGGCTCGTGGAGAAGATCCGCGGGCTGCGGATGTTCTCCGATGCTGACGGCAAGATGAACCTCTCGGTGCAGGATATCGGCGGCGCGCTGCTGGTCGTTTCCCAGTTCACCCTGGCCGGTAACTGCGCCAAAGGGAGGCGCCCCTCGTTCGATACGGCGGCACCGGCGGACGAAGGGAAGAGGCTGTACGACTACTTCGTCGCTGCTGCCAAACGCACCGGACTGCCGGTAGAGACCGGCATATTTCAGGCGGACATGCAGGTGGCGATCGTCAATGACGGACCGGTGACGTTCATTCTGGAAAAGTAGCAATCACATTCTGTAGCGATACGGAGAGACCATGACCAAAGAAATTACCCTCGGTTTTTCCCCCTGCCCCAACGACACCTTCATGTTCTATCCGCTGGTGCACGGCCTGGTCGATACGGGCGGTCTTGTCTACCGGGAGCGGCTGGAAGATGTCGAAACCCTCAACCGGCTTGCGCTCGCGGGGGAACTGGATGTCAGCAAGGTTTCCTACCACGCGCTGGGGCATATCCGTGACCGGTACGCGCTGCTCCGCTCCGGCAGTGCCCTCGGGCGCGGCTGCGGGCCGCTGCTGGTGGCGGGTGATGCGATTGATCCCGCGCACCTGCGCGGAAAAACCATCGCCGTTCCGGGGCGCTACACGACCGCCCTGCTGCTGCTGCGGCTGTTTGACCCGGCACTGGATAGTTTCATCGTCATGCCGTTCAACGAGATCATGGATGCGGTGCTGAGCGGCACCGTCGATGCCGGGCTGATCATCCACGAATCACGTTTCACCTATCAGGGTCTCGGTCTGCACAAGCTGCTCGATCTGGGGGAATGGTGGGAGGGGGAAACCGGCCTGCCGATCCCGCTCGGCGGCATCGTGGCGCGGCGTTCACTGGGTGCGGTAACGATCGCCGCCGTCGAACGCGCACTAAAGGCCGGTGTCGGATACGCCCGGAGCCACCCGGACGAGGCGGCCCTCTACATCGGTGAGCATGCCCAGGAGATGAGCCCGGAGGTCTGCGCCGCCCACATCGGTCTGTACGTCAACGATTTCTCAACAGACCTGGGGGATGAGGGGGTACGGGCCATCTCCTGCCTGATGCAGCGTGCCGAGCAGGCGGGGATTATCCCGCCATCGACGATGCCGCTTTTTATGTGATAAAACACGCACATAGTTTAACCGCAGAGGACGCGGAGGAAATCAAAACACACGTGGTTACAGCAATAATTGTTTAATTTAAATGGGTGCTGTTTTGACTTAGCAATTAGTTTCTCCTCTGCGGCACTCTGCGTACTCTGCGGTAAATGCTTTTAATGGGATAAAACAAGGAACTCTAAATCAGAGGTGACACTATATGTCTGAACAGAAGGAAAAATGGCAGGGCCGGCTGGCGCTTTCTACCGCGATAATGGCCGTACTGGCGGCTTTGACGACACTCTACATGGGAAAGTTTTCTTCCCGTGCCATCATGTCCCAGGGGCAGGAGAGCGATCAGTGGGCGTACTATCAGGCCAAGAGCATCAAGGGGCACACCTTTGAGATAACCAAAAAGGCATTGGAACTCCAGTATCTTACCCAAAAAGGGTTGCCGCCCGAGGCGGCGGCTGAATACCGGAAAACCATGGATAAATACGGCGAAGAGATCAAACGGTATGATGGTGAAAAGAAGGAGATAAAGGATAAAGCCGAAGGGATCGCCAAGACAAAGCTCAAGGCGCAGGAGATGGGGGGAAATTTCGCCTACGCGCTGATCTTCCTGCAGATCGCGCTGATGCTCGCCTCGATTTCCAGCCTGACCAAAAGAAAATATCTCTGGTACATCGCCCTGGTCTGTAACTTCGGGTGGCTGTTCTTCTTCCTCGATGCCTGGCTGCTGTTCTACTGAGAATAACCGCTTATTTTTGTGTTGCGGCCATAAAGATTCCCTACGATCAGATCAGGATTATTTCCAGCAGCTTCAGCAGAGGCTGGGGGTAGACGCCGAGCAGTACCATGACAACTGTCGGAACGAGCAGCGCGGCGATTTCAGCACTGCTCAGCTTGCGGACCAGCCCGACCGGGACCTCGGACGACTTCATGTACAGTACAATCACGACCCGCAGGTAGAAAAAAACGGCCACCAGCGCGGAGAGGATGCCGACCAGCGCCAGGGTGAATTCCCCACCCCTCAGCGCGGCGGAAAAAACAGCAAACTTACCCATGAAACCGGCTGCCGGCGGAATCCCCGCCAGAGAAAACATGGCGACAGCCAATGCCGCACCTGCCAGCGGGTTGCGGTACCCCAGACCGCGATATGCCTCTATGGCTTCAGGCTCATCTGCATCCGAAAGAGCTGAGACGGCTCCGAAGGAGGCCAATCCGGCAGCTGCATAGACAATCAGATACAATAATGCCGCCCTGACTCCGCCAGCCGGGGCTGCGACCAGCGCCAACGCGACATACCCCATCTGCCCGACCGACGACCAGGCCAGCATCCGTTTAATATTTGTCTGCACCAGCGCGGCCAGGTTACCGGCCAGCATGGAGAGCAGCGCCGCCAGCCAGAGGATGTCGTGCAGGCCGTGCCAGGCGCCGAAGAGCGGGAGCAGGAGCAGCAGCGCCGCCAGCGAGGCCCCTTTGGAGGCGGTGGAGAGCAGGGCCGTCACCGGTGCGGTTGCACCCTGGTACACATCCGCAGTCCAGAGGTGGGCCGGCACCCAGGATAGTTTGAACGCCATCCCCAGCAGGATCAGACAGCCCCCCGCCAGAAAAATCGGTTCAGGAGCACCTCCACGTGAGGAAGCCAGCTCCGCCAGTTTGAGCGTCCCCCGTGCAGCGTAGAGCAGCGCCATCCCCATCGCCAGAATCGCCGCCGACAACGTTCCGTTCAGCAGATACTTCAGCCCCGCCTCAACCCCCTTGGCTGAGCCACGTTTAATGGCCACCAGGATGTAAAAAGCGAACGTGAACGCCTCCAGACCGAGGAACAGCATCAGCAGGTCCGTTGCGGCGCACGTCACCCCCATTCCGGACAGGGCAAAGAGAATTGTAGCCGGATATTCTTCGCCGACGATGTCGTGGCGGCTGTTGTAGGAGCGCGCCAGCAGCAGGGCGATAATTCCCGCGCCATAGAGAAAGACCGAGCAAAAACGGGAAAACGGGGTAATCGAAAGCCCCGGCAGAACCGCTTCAGCGGGAACCGCGCAACTCCAGAGCAGGGCGGTTGAAACAACAATAATTGAGGCCGCGTACAGGTATGTTCCGGGCCTGAGCGCTCCGGCCAGCAGACAGAGCACACTCCCGGCGGCCAGGATCAGAAGCGGCATCACCGCCATCAGATCAGCGGCAGTCACGGCGCACCCCCGGTCAACAACTGCACCGGCAGATGTATCAGATCGAGCAGCGGCGCCGGGTGAACACCGACCCAGACGTTCAGCAGCAGGAGCAACGCCAGAACGGCCATCTCGCGCAGATCAAGATCGGCCAGCGCAAGCGGCTGACGCTCCTTCTGAAACAGCACCTCCTGCAGCAGCCGCACCATGTAGATCAGCGGCAGGATAATGCCGACAAAGGAGAGCACTACGACCAGGGGCGATTGTTTGATGGTTCCGGCCAGAATCAGGAATTCACCGACGAAGCTGTTCAGCCCCGGCAGACCCATCGAAGTCACCGAGAAGATCAGAAAGAAGAATGACCAGAGCGGGATTTTTCCCCACAACCCGCCAAAAGCGGCGATCTCCCTGGTGTGGGCCCGTTCATCCAGCATCCCGATCAGGCAGAAGAGCGCCCCGGTGGTCACCCCGTGGTTGGCCATCTGCAGGATCGAGCCGGAGAGCGCCACCGGCTGCCACGCGGCGATGCCGATCGCGACATACCCCATATGCCCGATGCTGGAGTAGGCGATCAGCCGCTTCATGTCCTCCTGGGCAAAGGCGACCAGGGATGCGTAGAAAATTCCGAGCAGCGCGAGCGTATAGAAAAGCGGCGTCAGGGCATGGGCCGCCAGCGGAAAGAGCGGGTAGCCGAAGCGGATCAGCCCGTAGCTGCCGGTCTTGAGCAGCAGGCCGGCCAAAACCACGCTCCCCGCGGTGGGGGCATCGGTATGGGCGTCAGGAAGCCAGGTATGGAGCGGAAAGAGCGGAAATTTGATCGCAAACGCCAGGAAGAATGCGGCAAACAGCCAGAGCTGCGTATCAAAGGGGAGCCGGGTCTGCAGCAGATCAAACAGGGCGAAGGACGCCACCCCGCTCTGACCGGCATGCAGCAGGTGCAGCGCGATGATCGCCAGCAGCATCAGCAACGAGCCGAACATCGTGAAGAGGAAGAACTTGATCGTGGAGTAGATTTTGCGCCCATGACCCCAGACACCGATCAGGAAGAACATCGGGATCAGCATGATTTCCCAGAAGAGGTAGAACAGTGCCAGATCGAGGGAGAGAAAAACTCCCATGATGCCGGA
>VFJM01000312.1 GCA_009886055.1 Geobacter sp.
ATTGCCATCGCAAAAAATGCGGATGAGATCAGGGGGCGCTGCGGCAGACCGAAGGAGATGTTGCTGACTCCGAGTACTGTAGAAAGTCCCAACTTCTGTTTGACCAGACGTATGGAGCGCAGCGACTCGGCCGCCCGTTTTTGCTCGGCACTCACCGTCAGGGTCAGGCAATCAATGATGATGTCATGATCGGGAATGCCGAGGCGCCGGGCGGCTGTGCGGATACGACGGGCAACCGCTACCCGCCCCTCGGCTGTTTCGGGAATACCCTTCTTGTCAAGGGCCAGTCCGATAATGGCCGCGCCGTATTTTTTCGCCAGCGGCAGCACCCGTTTGAGGCTTTTGGCTTCGCCGGAAACCGAATTGATCAACACCTTGCCATCAGCCGCCTTTAATCCGGCTTCAAGTGCAGCAGGATCGGAAGAGTCCAGCACCAGCGGCACACTGACGGCACTGCCGGCACAGAATACTGCGCGCTGCATGGCTGACGGTTCGTCAATTCCAGGCGCTCCAACATTGACATCCAGGAGTGTTGCACCGGCCTGGACCTGTTCAAGCGCCTCACGGCGAATGTAGGCCACCTTCCCTTCCTGCAGCTCCTGCGAATAGAGTTTTTTGCCGGTCGGATTGATCCGTTCACCGATAACGGCGGTGGCGGTTCCGGCACCAACGGTTGCCCAGCCCGAGCGGCTGGAGAGAAATGTCGCCCCGCTCCATTGGGCATCGGGAAGCCAGGGGCGCTGTCTCGATGCCAGCGCCTCCTTCATGGCACGGATATGGGCCGGAGTCGTACCGCAGCAGCCGCCGATAACCCGGACTCCCAGAGCGATCATTCGTTCATGATAGGCGACCATCTCGTCCGGCGTGCCGGGGAAGAGCGTACGGTCGCCGACCAGTTGCGGCAGACCGGCGTTAGCCTGCGAGATAAGCGGTAAACCGGACACCCGGCGCATACGACAGAGTATGTCGTATATGCCGTCAACACCCAGGCCGCAATTCGAGCCGATCATATCGGCACCGGCTGCAGCCAGCGTGATGGCAGCTGCTTCGGGAGGGGTCCCGAGGACAGAGCGGCCATTGTCATCAAAAGTCAGCATGGCGATGACAGGGATTGTGGCGGAGACCTCACGTATCGCGATAACCGCGGCACGGCACTCTTTGATGTCCAGGAACGTTTCAAGGCTGATAAGGTCGGCGCCTGCGCTGACAAGCGCCTCGGCCTGTTCATGAAAAGCCGCCTTCATCTGATCGAACGACACTTCACCAAGCGGCTCGACAAATTGGCCGGTCGGCCCGATCGAAGCGCCGACATACGCTTCGGAGCCGGCTGCACTGCGGGCAATTTCAACGGCCCGGATGTTGATCTCTGCCAGGCGATCTTCCAGACCGTAATGCGCCAGCTTGTACCTGGTTCCGCCAAAGGTGTTGGTGATAATGATATCGGCGCCGGCCTGGATGTATTCACGATGAACGGATGCGACCACGTCCGGCATGGTCAGATTGAGCTCCTCCGGTGACTGCCCCGGGCGAAGCCCACGCTCCTGCAGCATCGTGCCCATGGCACCGTCAAGGATCAGCACCTGCTCCTGAATCGCTTCACGAAATGGTTTCATTGCACTGTCCCCTTACGTCCGGACGTTGGTCCGTTTGAACTTTTTTCAGGCTCCGGCACAGGGGACTGCTCCAGGGAATAGTCGGGCGACAGCGGATCTGAAAGATCGAGATGGCGCAGAATGACTCCACTGTTGCCATCAACGTTTAATTTCACCTTTTGTATCTGCGGAAAATTGACGGCAACCGTATTAACGACAGAATAGACCGCCAGCATCTCGGCTGAACTGCCGGGGAGCATCGCATCGATAAACGTACGATTAAACTCGATTGTCGCCTGGCTTCCTTCAATACGTACCGCATCGACAGCGGTTCCCTCCGGCACCGTTTCCCCGAATTCACCAACCGGTCCGTTCAGCAACTCGTCAAGGACGCTTTTCAGGCAGGCATTGTCGTCATCGCACGGATCAATTTCCCGGGCCTCCCGCGCCAGGCGCGTCCCGTCAGCGGCAAAAAAAAGCGTCACAGAGCGCTTGCCTACACTGCTCGGCAGAGGTGGTGTTACCGGGATTTCATGGCTGGAGCGGTATTTTTGCCAGATCATGATCGTGAAAAAGAGCATGAAAACCAGAAACGGTATCAGGATGCTTATGGTGATTTTTTTTCGCCGGCGAACTGGCATCAGGCAATTACCTCTTCTTCATCAAGGCTTACCTGGAATACGTCCCCAAGCCTGCCGCCCAGAAAACGATTGCCAACCCGGACAAAACCGGCCGGTATGTCGCTGACGTAATAGCTATGGTTCCCCTTTTCAGCCGGTGGACGGAGCAACCCCTTGTCCGCAAGAATGGCAGCCACAGTCCGGGCCGTCTCCGCGGCCGAGTCCACCAGGATCACGCCAGGCCCCATAACATCCGCTATCATCGGCTTGAGCAGCGGGTAATGCGTGCATCCGAGCACCAGCGTATCGACCTCGGCCTCTTTCAGCTCCTGGAGGTAGGTTTGAGCCGTCAGCCGCGCGACCTGGTTGTCGGTCCACCCCTCCTCGGCCAAAGGTACAAACAGGGGACAGGCGCGGGTCAGAACCTCGGCATCAGGATTCAGGCGCTTGATCGCCCTGGTATAGGCACTGCTGCGAATGGTGCCGGCAGTACCGATAACCCCGATCCGCCCGGAACGGGTCACCTC
>VFJM01000330.1 GCA_009886055.1 Geobacter sp.
GCACAGCCGTACTTTTCAGGCAGGTTGGGGCCATAGAACCCCAGTTCCCCCATTTTTTTGATCAGATGGACGGGGAAGGTCTCCTTCTGGGCATGTTCATCGATTATCGACAGGACCTCGTCATTGACGAATTTGCGGGCCGTCTCCCGTACCAGCTTTTCCTCGTCGGTAAGAAGCCCCTGAAACCCCATGTAGTCCGTCAGTTCTGTTCCTGTTGCCATTGTCTGCTCCTTTGTCTGCCCTGCATTAGAGGGCGTGAGTTGAAATATGGTTACAGCTGCGACTGTGATAAAGCCGTTTTTACGTTGCCGACAAGATTAAGCAGGCGTGGACCGATATCTTTTTCGAAGTTCTCCTTGCTTAATTGAAAGGACGCCCCGCTGCAGCTGAAGACCATAATTTCAGAATTATCGCTCTGTATCAGGGGCACCGAGATGGCGTTAACCTCCCTCCTCCAATCACCAAGAGAACAACAAAAGCCCATCTTCTTGTAGTCCCGCAAGGCCTGTTCAATACCCTGTTTAATCCCCGGCCAGTTCTTTTCGTCGCTTTTACGAATCTGCCCCATCAACTTGATTCTATCCATCTCAGGCAAGGCACAAAGGTACGCCCTTCCCATAGAAGTTGTTGCGATAGGGATTTCCGAGCCGACATCAAGTTGCACGGTAAACGTCGAGCTGTTCCGGTAGGTGTCGATATAGACCATGTTCTGGTGGTCCCGGATGCCGAGGTTGACCGATGCCTGCGTATGTTCGGCGAGCGCCTGCATCAGCGGCCTGGCGATTCTGCGGATATCCATCTGAGCCAGCAGCGAGTAACCGAGACCGATGAAGGTTCTCCCAAGCCCGTACTTGTTCTGGTCTTTGAAATATTTGAGGTAGCCCAACTCCGTCAGCGTATAGGTAACGCGAGAGACGGTCGATTTGGGCAGTCCCGTACGTTTTGCGATTTCCTGGTTCCCTAAAACGCGGTCGCTTGACATGAAGCAGACTAAGACATCCAGGCCCCGCGCCAGAGAGGAAATGAATTTGCGATTCTTGTCCGCACTCTTTACATCCTCATGGTGTGTTGATGTCATCGGTACCCGCCTCTTTCTTGAATCAGTGCGGATCTTGTGAAAAGTTTCCTGCACTGTTTTCCGGGGACAACGGTCTCATAAACAAACTCATGCGTCAACGCAGAAAGATGATTTAGCGGAATTACAGTTCTGCTGTGCGGAACTGCATGGACTGGAATAACGACTCACAACGATACCGACGTCGTTTTCCTATTGCCATCAGATCGACATGCTCGTGGTTCAAATGAGGTGGGCACCTCTGGTGGGTAACTTTTCGAGGCCGGTTATATTTAGGGGGAGAAAAAGAGGGGGAAAAAGACCTTACGGAAAATCCGTAAATTAAGATACTAATGATGAAGTTACTCAGCCGGACTGACGCGTGTATCGCTTTGAAAGATCGACCATGTAAAGCCGACATAGACGGAAGAATTCATTTTTTGACGAAACAAAGGGCTATCCTCATTCGCTGCGCCGCCGTAATACCCTACGTGCCCGCCGACATAGGCCCGTAGGCGGTTCGAGATGCCATAGGACAGTCCCAGTGTTATTTTACTGCCTAAATATCCGCCATCTGCTTCATACGCAGTGCGAGTAGCTGTTGCAAACTGCGGTTCAACTCGGTAAAAATATTCATGCAGTTTTTTCGTGGTAAAACTGGAGCCGATAGAGCTATCCATACTGATAGCGGAATTGAAAATGTATTGCCGCTTGTAGGAAAATTTTGGATTAAAGAGATATCCTCTATGATCGACTGTACTAAAATCGGTGGAAAATACTGCACGAACAGGCAGTTGTAATTCGGTTTTACCGCCATACAATTCTCCAAGCTTAATCTTTAACTGGGGACCTATTTCAAAAAGGTAATCCAAATCCGGCATCCCTCGCCGAGCGTTATTATCGCTGGAATTCGCATTAAAGGAAGCTTCCAAGCTCACATTTAGTTCTGTATAGTCATTATCAATAAATACACCCTTCGCTATACTATCACTTCCCAGGCGTAAACGATCTCCACGATAGATCACATAAGGCAGAGCAAGTCCATGTAGTGAGTTTTTATCAGCAGCCGGATAATCCGGTGAATAAGCGCCACCACCACCTACGCACAACTCCCAGAGGGGCTTGATGGGTACTCCATCGGGATTGGTATCTTGTGCCTGCGCTTCCACACCAAGCAGGAAAGCAAAAACGACAATGGCCGAAAGACTATTCCTGGCAATCATAACAAAACCTTATAGGTAGTATTGAAAAGCGATCCATTCCGGGTGCTGGAGCAATCAGGTTGCTTTGTGACTTTACCCCCAAAAACCGGACCGGTTTCAGGGGGTAAGGTCAGATACAGGATATTCGGTAGTGACCGTTGTCGCGCCTGACTGGTCATCACTAAGGCAGGTATGATTGACCACATCAGCCAAAGAAATGCTTGAATACGTTTACGGGGTTGACTTTCCAGCCTTTCACCGGCCATTTCAGCTCATGCTTGCCGCACAGGGAATCGAACATGTTCATACTGGAAATATCCTTCCTGAGGGAATCGTCAATCACTGAGGCATCTTCCATGCGTTTCATGAGGTCCTTGGCCATCAGGATATGCTGCTTGATCTTCTCCGCCTCTCCTTTGTCCATGACCCCATGCGCTGCCTTCAGTTCGACGAGGCGCATGGTGCCGTCATAGGTGGCCCGGACGATGTCGTCCCGTGTCATCCACTCCGTTTCATAATTCAGCCGCAGTTTCCAGGTCGGCATGAGCATGGCCTGCCGGTGTTCCCTGAGGGTCCGGTAAAAGAGACGATACCCGAACAACTCCGGTTCCTCGAACAGCCTGCTGCCGGGATCGATGAAAGGCGCCAGGGGGGCGATCACGGGGAGAAGTCTATTTGTGCCGCCATACCTGTGCATCAATTCCCCGCAATACTCTACCGTGTCCATGACCGACTGGTAGTCCTGAAACGGGAGCCCTACCATGAAAAACAGGTCAAGCCGCCGGCATCTGCTCCGCATGAACGCCTCTATCGAGGATTCCAGTTCGGCGTTGTCGTACGCTTTCCCGAATGCCTTTCTGACGCGCGGGTCATGGGACTCAGGCGAGATTTCGACATTGAAGTTGATCAGGGAGTCGGCAACCTTCCTGACAAAATCGCCGGAAGGGGGGTGAAAAAATTCGAAGCCCAGCTGATTTTCGATCCGGTACTTTTTCATGGTGAGCAGAAATCTCCCGGCATACTCCTCCCCTGCCTGGAGCAGGTCATTGATGACCATGATGGGCGCCCCGGTATACCTCGCGATGTCCCTGATATCCTTCGCGAGAAGTTCCGGAGACCTGAATGCCGGCTTACCCCGCAGGCAGAGCTTTGCGAATGAGGACTCGGACCCGCCGCAGGGGGCGCAGTCATGGTAGCATCCCCGGCTGGAAAAAACCGCCATCACCGGGTTTGACAGCCAGTTCCGGAAGGGAAGATACCCGGACGGGTCGCGGTATTTCATGGCCATTTTCAGGAAGTGGGTGTAATCGAACTTCACGTAGTCGAGATTGGCGGGGCGGCAGGAAATGCCGTTGACCATGGTCTCTCCCCGATCATTCCGCCAGACCAGGTTCGGCACCGTTCCATAATCGCCGCCGTGCTTGATGACCTCCATGAGCAGCCGCAGCGGTTCCTCGGTCGAATCGCCGCACATGACGAAATCCACGAAGGGGTAGTCACGCATTATTTCCTGGTGGTAATAGGTCGCCGAAAGGCCGCCGAAGATGACCGGAATATCGGGATGGCGCCTCTTTACCACTTCAGCCAGGCATAGACTGCCATCCACATGGGGAAGCCAGTGGAGGTCGATGCCGAAGGCGATAGGGCGAAGTTTCGCAATGAAGTTTTCCGGGTCGAACGATGAGTCCAGGAGCATTTTCATGGCCAGGTTGACGATCCTGACCGATATCCCCTGGCTGTTGAGATATTCCGACATTGTCAGGAATCCTATCGGGTAATTCTCGAATAGGGAAGAGGAGGGGATGGCGACGCTGATCGGGCCGTAAAAGATGGGGAGTTCCCGGAACTTGTAGATGCTCGGAGGATGAAGAAGAATCAGATCAGCGTGCATTATAGTTCACGGCTCCCTGTCGGGGTATTGATCACAGGAATAATTATCCCATAACAAAGTGAAAAAACAAGTGCAGCAGCCTGGATATATTAATCAGAGGTCAATACTGTCTGCTGAAATTTGAATAAATTTTCACACATTGACCTCCCTTTTAATGTGATCGGTGAAAATAGTGATAAATTATTACTATACTTCTTTTAGTTGGAGGCCGGACTAATGATGGACGAATCGGCAATGAACAGTGACGTCTTATCCGGCGTCGGCATCCGCGTGTTCCTGGGAAAGGGCGGAGTGGGTAAGACAACGTGCGCCGCAGCCACGGCGCTCCACTTCGCGGAGTCCGGTAAGCGGACACTTGTCCTGTCCACCGACCCCACGCCGTCGCTGTCGCACATCTTCGACCGGCAGCGGTCGGAGCCCGGACACGAGGTTGTGAAGCACCTCTTCCTCACGGAGCTCGGGCTGGAGGAAGTGCGTACGATGTGGGACGAACGCTTCGGGCGCGAGGTGTACGACGTCTTTTCAGCGTTTGTGGATGTGGAGTACGGCACCTTCGTCGAGTTCATGACGTCCGTGCTACCGGGGCTCAACGAGGAGTTCATGGTGGACTACGTCCGCCGCATTGCGCTGGAGGGGCGGTACCGGCGCATCGTATGGGACACGGCGCCCCTGGGGCAGACGCTGGCCCTGCTGGGCACCCCGTCACTCCTCGCTCGCCACCTGCGCATGGCGCCGAGAGTCTACTCGCACTTGCGTACCTCCGGTGTGCGACGCGAGTCGATGATGGATGTGCTGCGACGGTGGGAATCGCTCGCCAGTTTGTGCATGGCGTTTCTGCGCCAGTCCGTTCGGTTCGTGATGGTGACTATTCCGGAGGCGCTTGCGCTGCGTCAGCTGGATGACGTCTTCCGCGAGCTGGCGAACTACGGGCTGAAGGTGGAGCATCTGATCGTGAACAACGTGATCACGATCGCGGACTCACCCTTCCTCGCGCAGAAGGGCGCACAACAACAAGAGCATCTGCGTCAGCTGCGGCAGCGATATGGCCAGCTGTCGATTACGGAGATCCCGCTCTTCCCGCATGAGATCCAGGGCCTGGAGCGTCTTCGACAGGTTGCCGCCGTGCTTGGTCCCGGGTTGCATGACCGGTAATTGTTGTTGCAGGGCCAATATTTCTTTCTGTTTTATGGCTAACAGATTGTAATCCAGTCGCCAAGCTTCAATGATCTTCTGGGCACTGTGCAAGTTAACCGGCATCATCACCGGCACAACAGGGAATGACATACCGATTGGCTCCGACCGGCGAACGGCCTAGTCCATCGTTGCACCCGTCAAAATGAACTATGAAAGGGGCACGTATGCTTAGAACAATGAGAGCCGTTCTGGTTGCCGCAATAGTCATAATGGGTTGCACGAGTCCTGCCCTTGCTAATGACGGGTGGGACAGCCAACTGCCCCACTTTGGAGGATACGCCGCCTTAGCAGGTGCTGCGACCGCCAGTGCCGGTTATTTCGGTTTTGAACACCGGGCAATGATCGGCTTTGGCTTCAGTACGACCATCGGGTTTCTTGGTGAAACCTCCTATTTCTCTTGGCTCGATGTTTTTTGTAATGTAGCCGGGGCGAGCGTAGGGGCCTTTGTCACCGATCGATACATCCTGACTCCAGTGGTCGCAACCCGGCAAGAGTCGAACCATGCCAGCAACTATTTAGGGCTAATGCTTTCAGGAAAGTTCTGACAGCGATTGTTCACGTCTTCAGAGGCAGGGTGAGAATAGTGGGCAGGGTGGCGCATCACTGCGGGATAATTTGGACAGGGAACGAACGTTGGAGAATACAGTACGAGGATTAACAACTAAACGACTACCTGGGGTGGGTCGATTTTCAACGCCGATTGGCAATAATCGTAGGTAGTGTCGTACTCGGTGCGGTTAATTAAAGGGGACTTGAATCTGGCGTGTTGTAAATGACTGCACCAAATCTGCACTGATTTTGTTTTCAGGGTAGAAAAAGTCAAGAAAAAAGGCCTTACGGAAAACCCGTAAAGCCTTTATTCTTCTAATGGTGCCCGGGACTAGACTCGAACTAGCACACCCTTGCGAGCACAAGAACCTGAATCTTGCGTGTCTACCAATTCCACCACCCGGGCAAGTGAGCTGTCTTCTTATCATCTCCGTTTTTATATTGCAAGTACAAAAAAACAAAACGCCGCATAAAAGCGCTAAAAACTTGACAGAATGGCAATCAAAGTGATATCAGAGGCGTTCACATTTTCAGATATCTATCGGAGGAATCATCATGGAACGTACATTCGCAATCATCAAGCCGGATGCAGTTGAGCGCAAGCTGGCTGGCCAGATCCTGGCCAGAATCGAAGAAAAAGGCTTCACCATCGCCGGCATGAAAAAGATCCAGCTGACCAGGAAACAGGCCGAGGGTTTCTACTATGTACACAGTGCGCGCCCCTTTTTCAACGACCTCTGCGCGTTCATGTCCCGCAGCCCGGTGATCGTCCTTTGCCTGGAAAAAGAGAATGCCATCGCAGACTGGCGCACCCTGATGGGCGCGACCAATCCTGCCAATGCCGAGCCGGGCACGATCCGGAAGGATTTCGCCGTCAACATCGAGGAAAACTCTTCCCACGGATCCGACGCTCCTGAAACCGCAGCGTTTGAAATCCCCTATTTCTTCAGCGCACTCGAACTGGTATAACGCCACGGACACCCAACAGCACGCAAAAAGGCCCCGCGATTGCGGGGCCTTTTCTGTATCAAAAGCTAAAGACGGACTCAGGCGAAATGGGCTTCGAGCGCCTCCGCCAGGGCGTCAAGGGTGTACAATTCCGGTTCGATATCAACCCTCAGGCCCAGATCACGGCAGGTTTTTGAAGTGATCGGGCCGATTGACGCAATGAGCACCCCTTTCAGCATATCCAGCATCAGTTCCTCTCCCAGCATGGCGGCAAGATTTTGAACCGTTGATGACGACGTGAACGTGATGCAGTCCACCGAGCGTTTTTCCAGGGCAAAGAGCGTCTCGGGCGGGAGCCGCTCCGGAAAGATGTTGCGATACGCCACCGGGCTGTCCACATGTGCCCCCATCCGCTTCAATTCGCGCGGGATGACGTCTCGCGCCTTGTCGGCACGAGGAAAAAGGACGCGCGTGTTATGCATGTCCAGCCGGGAGAATTCATCAACGATACCTTCAGCTTTATAATCGACCGGAACCAGATCAGGCTTTATGCCAAGCGAGCGAAGCTCGTCAGCGGTCTTCGGGCCGACTGCACAAATCCTGCATCCTGCCAGGGCTCTGGCATCCAGTCCCAGCGTATCCATCCGCTGAAAAAAGTATCGTACCGCATTTCCTGAAGTCAGTACCACCCAGTCATAATCCGGCAGATCACGAATAGCCAGGTCGAGCAGCTGCCAGTTCTCCGGTTCCACCAGCCGTATGGTAGGACATTCGAGCACCGTTGCACCGAGCGCCGCCAGCTTGGCGGAAAACTCTCCGGCCTGTTCGGCTGCTCGTGTGACAATGATCCTCTTCCCGCAGAGCGGCCGCGTGTCAAACCATTGCAGCTTCTCGCGCAGCGCCACCACTTCACCGACTATGGTGACCGCCGGCGGCTTGAAGCCGCTTTCTTCAGCCCGGTCGGCAATATCAGCCAATGTGCCGACCAGCACCTGCTGACAGGAGGTCGTGGCCCAGCGCACCAGCGCTACCGGCGTATCAGGCGATCTGCCATGCTCCATCATGCGCTGCATATTGCGCCGCAGGGTGGTAATTCCCATATAAAACACCACCGTGCCGCCCCCTAATGAAAGGCGACTCCAGTCGATGGTGGATTCATTCTTCCCCTTCCCTTCCTGGCCGGTGACAAATGCAACGGAAGCGGTTATATCCCGATGGGTGAGCGGGATACCGGAGTATGCAGAGGCTCCGACAGCGGCGGTAACCCCGGGAACAACCTCAAAAGGAATGCCGGCCTCACACAGCGCCTCGCACTCTTCCCCGCCGCGGCCAAAAACAAAAGGGTCCCCCCCCTTCAGCCGTACGACGACCTTTCCGGCCTTTCCTTTTGCAACAAGCAGGTTGTTGATCTCGTCCTGGCCCTGATTGTGGCGACCTCCGATCTTGCCGGCATAAATGCGCTCGGCACTCTCGGGGGCGTGGCAGAGCAGCTGCTCGTTCGCCAGATAGTCATAAACCACCACCTCGGCTCGCGTGAGACATTCCACGCCGCGCAGCGTGATCAGGGATGGGTCGCCTGGACCGGCGCCCACCAGATAGACGATGCCGTTAGTCACCGATCGACCTCTGGTAAACTTCTTCCAGAATCTCCTTGCCACCTTCGGCAAGCAGCTGATCCGCAAGGCGGATACCCAACTGCAGGCATTCGGCGACCGGACCACTTATTTCACCGCGAACGGAGCGCTTCCCGTCAACAGCGGCGATGAAACCGACCAGCCGCAACTGGCCATTGCTGACCGTCCCGTGCGCCGCAATCGGCACCTGGCAGCCACCCTCGCACCGTTTGAGCAGGGCGCGTTCGGCCCGGACAGCGTAGCTGGTGTCGGCATGATTGAAGAAGGCGATCGTTTCGGTTATGACCGGATCAGCCAGACGGCACTCGATCCCCAGGGCACCCTGACCGATGGCCGGTATGGAGAGGTCGACGTCCAGGTATTCGCCAACGCTGTCGGTGAAACCGAGGCGCTTCAGTCCGGCGGCAGCGAGAATGACCGCGTCCAGGTTGTCTTCGGTAAGTTTTCTGATGCGGGTCTCTACGTTGCCGCGAATCATAACCATCTGCAGATCGGGGCGCAGTTTCAGAAGCTGGGCCTGCCGGCGGAGTGCGCTGGTGCCGATGCGGGCTCCCTGAGGCAGATCGGCGAATTTAACCTTGCGGGAGATCACGGCATCACGCGGATCTTCACGCTCCGTAATGCAGTACAGCCCCAATCCTTCCGGAAATTCGGTCGGCACGTCCTTCATGCTGTGTACGGCGATATCGATCTCGCCCCGCAGCATCGCCTCTTCGATCTCCTTGACGAACAGTCCTTTACCGCCAACCTGAGCCAGGGGGACATCCAGAATCTTGTCACCAATCGTCTTGATTTTGGTCAGCGTGACTTCCATGCCCGGATAACGCTTCTCAAGTTCAGATTTAACCCAGTTGGCCTGCCAGAGGGCCAGCTGGCTGGCACGGGTTCCGATACGTAACTTCTTGGGGGGCATACTTTTCTCCATTTCTATCATGAGTAGTCAGCAGATTCGGCGGCGTTATTCTTCCAGCTCCAGCTCTTCATCGTCCCGCTGCAGCGCTTCAAGTCCAAACAGCTGACGCAGCGCATCGACATACAGATCAACCCGCCCCCCCTGCCCTGCCTGCTTGAGTACAAATGTGGGGGAGTGAAGCAGTTTGTTCATCATCGCAACGGTAAGCGCTTCCAGCCGTTTTTCGGCATCGGGGGGCAACTCTTTCCACCCGGCGATGGTCTTGTCAAGCTCTGCCCGGCGAATCTCATCGAAGCGGGTACGCAGGGCGACGATGGTTGGAGTCACTTCCAGTGTCGAGAGCCATTTGTGAAACTGGCCGATCTCCTGGTCGATTATCTCCTCGGCCTTTTCAGCCTCCAGACCGCGCTGGGCCAGATTGGCCTGAACAATCTCCTGCAGGTGGTCAACGGTGAAGAGGTAGGCGTTCTCGACGTTGTCAACTTTGGGATCGATGTCGCGCGGCACGGCTATATCAATGAAGAAAATCGGTTTTGATCTGCGCCGTTTGATGGCCTCTTCGACGTCCTTCGGCCCGATGATGCAGTGCGGGGCTCCGGTGGATGACAGCACAATATCGGCCCGGTAGAGGTGCTCAAAAAGAGACTCGAAACGGACCGCCTCACCGCCGAACTCCTCCGCCAGACGTTCTGCACGCTCAAAGGTACGGTTGGTAACCATCACTCCCTTCGCACCACTGTTTAAAAAGTGCTTGGCGGCAAGCTCACACATTTCGCCGGCGCCGATCAGCATGACGGTCTTGTCGGACAGGTCGCCCAGAATTTTCTTGGCCAGTTCCACGGCAGCAAACGCCACGGATACAGCGGAAGAAGCAATTTTTGTTTCGGTGCGTACCCGCTTGGCAACCGAAAACGCCTTGTGAAGAAAACGATTGAGAATAATTCCTGACGATTTGAATTCGGCGGCATAGCCGTAGGAGGTTTTGATCTGACCCAGAATCTGCGGCTCGCCGACGATCATCGAGTCAAGACTGGAAGCAACCCTGAATACGTGGCGGATTGCGGTCTCAGCATGGTAACAGTACAGGTGCGATTCGAGCGTTTCAAACGGCAGGTGATGATACTCGGCCATGAACCGTTTAATGCGGGCTATGCCGCCGGCAATATCACGGGTTGTGGCATAAATTTCGACCCGGTTACAGGTAGAGACAATCACCCCTTCAATTATCCCCTCCAGTTTGATCAATTCGCCCAGCGGCTTTTCAATCTGGTTGGGAGAAAAAGCCACCTTTTCACGGATTTCAACTGTAGCAGTTTTATGAGAGAGGCCGACAACGATGATATTCATCAATGATTCCGTTTCAACATTTCATATATTGTTCGTAGTAGACGCGACATGTTGCGTCTCTACCAGATGATGCTGTGTTCCATAACCAAAAAAGTAAACAAGACAACGATGAAACCAATAATTGAAAGGACCGCGGCCCGCTTTCCACGCCAACCGATGGTGAGACGGCCATGCAGGAGCGCCGCATAGATTAACCAGATGACCAGCGACCAGGTCTGTTTATGATCCCATACCCAGTAGCTCCCCATAGCCTGCTCGGACCAAATGGAGCCTGATATGATCGCGACCGTCAATAGCGGAAACCCGACGGTCAGGCAGCGATAACTGATATCGTCCATTGTTTCGAGTGAAGGGAGTTTCTGGAAGAGCGCACCAAAATGCTTCTTTTTGAGGAAATATCGCTGGATCAGGTACATAACGGCAACGCCGGCAGCGATGGTGAAGCAGGCATAACTGGCAAAAGCCAGCAGCGCGTGGAACCAGAACCAGTTACTCTGCAGGAGGGGCGGAAGCAGGCGCACCTCTGCATGTAAAGAACTTGAGGCAATCAGCATCAGGAGCGCGACAGGAATAATAAAAGAGCCGAGCGTAGCAACTTTGTATCTGCGTTCGAAGAAAATAAAGCCGCCAACCACGGCAAGGCTGAAAAAAGACAACGATTCCTGCATGTTGGTGAGTGGTAAATATTTCATCTTGCTGGCCAGATGGATTGTCGAAAGCAGATGTGCGGTGAAACCGACAGCCAGTATTCGACCCGCCCAGCGTGTCAGCAGAGGTGACGTGCGCAGCAGACAGGCGAGATATGCAGCGGTAGCACAGCCATATAAAGCCACAGTCAGAATGAAAAACAGGTGTGTCATGGGAATGATTCCTTGCGTTCAGTGAACTCGGCGAGCAAACGCCGGGCACGCGAGCGTAAAACCTGTGTATTATATGTGCCGGGGCTTCCGTTCGTCAACAGCTTTTCTCGTTCTCCAGCGAGATGATGGAGTATTGTCCCGTATTCATTGCCGATATGCTCTGCAATACAATCCCGCACTTCAACAGCAAACGTCGGACAGCGGCCACCGGTTGAGACCGCTATTTCAAGATCACCACGCTGCAGTACAGCCGGAAAAGTGCAATCCCCTGTTGCCGGATTGTCGGCAACAGCGACAAGAATCCCCCGTTCACGTGCATCGGCACAAACCTGCAGATTTACCTCGGAATTGTCGGTGGCCGCGATCACCAGAAACGCACCGTCCAGATCCGCCACAGCGTATGTGCCCAATGTTACTGCGAGCACGCCCGAATCTCTCTGGGCGGCAATTTCAGGGTTGACAGCCATAGCCACCACCCTGACGGACGCACCTGCTGCCAGCAGGGCACGGAGCTTGCGCAGGGCAACCGTGCCGCCGCCGATAATAACCGCCAGTTTGCCATGCATCTGTATGTTAAGTGCCAGCGTGGACATGCCGCGTTCCTCCATGAGCGGCCATCATACACTCCTCGTGCTTCCTTTTCAACGATATGCAGTCTACCTAGTTTGCTCTTGATTTTTTCACTGTCTGGTATATCATTCGTAGGAAGTTACTATGTTACTATGCATTCAAAGGAGAACTAACAGATGGCCAGTGAAAACGTACTCGCATTTACTGATGCAAATTTCGACCGTGAGGTGCTGCAGTCCAGCATCCCGGTTCTCGTTGATTTTTGGGCTACGTGGTGTGCGCCGTGCAAGGCGATCGCACCTCTTATCGATACAATTGCCGATGAATACGCCGGGAAAGTCAAAGTCGGCAAGGTTAATGTCGATGAAAATCAGGCTACTCCGGGCAAATATGGTGTGCGGGGGATTCCCACCATAATTCTGTTCAAGGATGGCGCAGTACTCGAACAGGTTGTCGGAGCAGTTCCGAAATCACAGATTGACGCACTAATCGCCAAAGCACTCTAGAGACAATGAGATCCTCATCAGCGTTAACATGGTTTATACTGGTCATAATAGCCGCATCGTTCCTGGCCGCTCCCGGCCCGGTTGATGCGGCTCCCCGGGTTGGGCAGCCCCTCCCGAACTTCAAGGTTATCTCCACGGCAGGACAGATGATTACTCAGGATAATTATCGTGGTCAGGTACTGATTCTTGATTTTTTTACATCCTGGTGCCAGCCGTGCCGTCAGTCGATACCACACCTGGTAGAGATGAAGCGCAAGTATGGCACGCAAGGTCTTCAGATACTCGGTTTGAGTGTGAACGAAGAGGGAGAACGGGCCGTCAAGAAATTGGCTGATGAGTTTCAGGTTAATTATCCGCTTGCATTGGCAGGAGAGTTGACTACGGATGATTTTGGTATCCGGTCGGTGCCGATCATGTTCCTGATCGATAAAAAAGGAATCATTGTCGAGGTCCATCGCGGCTATTCCAATGAGACGGCCCGCTCGGTGGAACAGTCGATCAAGCGTCTGCTGGCAGAAAAATGAATTCTTTAGTAAGTTAGAAGTTATTTTCTGCACTTTTCTGGGCAGAAAATAACTTCGTTAACGCACTTATTCCTGATTATCAAGGTCGGGATAGACTACCTGGATCAGGCATAACCCGCAGGCCGGAGCGGTACTTCCGGCCTCTTTTCTGTCCCCCTCCTGCAGCAGCCTGTCAATATCCGATGGTGTAAAACGCCCCTTTCCGATGTCAACAAGTGTGCCGACCATTACGCGCACCATATTTTTGAGAAATCCGCCGCCGGTAACATCAATGGTAATACGTGAGCCCTGCCGGGAGATCCGGACAGAATCTATCCGCCTGACCGTAGTCTTGGCAACGCAGTTAGAGGCGCGGAATGCGGCAAAATTGTGACTGCCGACAAAACGTCCTGCGGCCTCTTCCATTGCGACAAGATCGAGCGGCTCCCGCACCTGCCAACTGTACAAACGATCGAGTGGTGAACGAACGGATGAATTGATGATGGTATAGCGGTACTGCTTGGCATGTGCCATGGTAATAGGCTTGAATCCCTCCGGTACAATGCAGGCATTCTGGATGGCTATATCTGCGGGGAGAAAGCGGTTCGCACCTTCCACAAAGGCCCGCAACGGAAGGTTCCGGGTCGTACTGAAGGAGGCCGCCATGGCACGGGCATGCACTCCGGCATCGGTCCGGCCGGAGGAACGGACCTGCACACGCTCCCCCAGCAACTGTTCAAACGCTTCCTCAACGACCTGCTGCACAGCCCGGCCGTTCGGCTGCACTTGCCAGCCGGAATAGTTCGTGCCGTCATAGGCAATTGTCAATAATACCGTCGGCACACTAGCGCCCGGACTGTTCTGAAGCCTGGGCGATCAAACCGTCCAGCTCAGCCGCACCCAGATGATACGCCTTGCGGCAGAATTCACAGGTCACATCGGCACCGCTCTCCTTTGACCGCATATCACGCAATTCCTGGCTCCCCAGGGTAAGAAGAGCCCGCTCGACCTTTTCCGGTCCGCATCCGCAGCGGAAGAAGATCTCGTGAGATTCAAGGACCGTATAGGGTATGTCGCCGAAAAGCTCCCGGACCACCCCCTCAGCGCCTCCATCTTCAAGCAGTACGGATAATGCGGGGAGCCCAGCTATCCGAGCCATGATCTTTTCTAATTCAACCTCGTCTGCTTTTGGCAGCGCCTGGACCAGAAAACCGCCGCAGGTAGCAATCAGCCCGTCGCCAGCAAGGGTTGCACCCAATCCGACTGCAGAAGGTGTCTGTTCGGAGTCGGTCAGATAATAGGCCAGATCCTCGCCGATCTCACTGCTGACCAACTGCACAACACCCTGATACGGATGCCCCCCTACGCCGAGATCCTTGGAAACTGTCAGAAAACCTGCCCTGCCGATCAATCCCGCTACATTCCATTTTCCATTCACCGCTTCAAGATCGGCGGCAGGATTTCCGGCACAGCCGCGGACCGCCCCATCACTGTCTGCTTCAATAATCATCTTGCGAAGCGGGCCATTCCCCTCGAACTTGAGGGCGGTCCGCTGGCCGTCCTTGAGAAGAGCACCCATCAAAGCTCCCCCCGCCAGTCCCCGAGAAAGTGCAATACTTGCGGTCGCTGATGCCTGCTGAAGCTGGCATATTTCACGCGCCAGCAGACTGGCATTGCACACAAGAACCCTGATGCCGCCTGACAGGCATAATGCCCGAACGATCTGATCAGCCATAATGTTTCGAGACCTCTTAGGTAATAATGCGATAAGTGCAGACTGTAATGTGCACTATACTCCTACAGTGAACACAAAAAAAGCCGCATCTTTCGATGCGGCTTTTTCAGTGTTCGCTAAAAGCGAATTACTTTGCAGCAGGTGCAGCAGGAGCAGCTGCGTCTTTTTTCTCTTCAACTTTTTTAACGGCTTTTTTTGCTTTTTTTGCTTTCTTAACAGGCTTAGCTTCTTTCTTTGCATCAGCAGCAGGAGCCACGGTGGTGGTGGTTGTAGTTGTAGTTGCAGCAGGCTTAGCAGCATCAGCAGCGAAAACAACGGCAGAGAAGGAAACAGCTACGAGTGCGGCGACGATTGTGGACAGAACTTTTTTCATTTGTACTACCTCCAAAGGGATGTGTTTGATTTTATCAATGCATACGCCGTGCCAAAAAAATAATTATATGTAACTGCACGTTTTTAAACGGCTTAATAGGAAGCTCCCCTTTGGCATCCTGCCGTGGCTGCCTCATACACAACACGGGATACCTTATATGCGGCAGAGCAACCAACTCTGCACC
>VFJM01000083.1 GCA_009886055.1 Geobacter sp.
CTTCCTTCTCCGTAGAGGGCTTGCACACCACGCCACTACCCGGCTTCACACAAATCAATAATTATCGGCAGATGAGACAACTGGTATAACGTGAATACCAGAACAATTTATGAAAGACCATCTTCCTTCTAGATATATTTTACTCCACTGCGTATACGAGTCAAGGGGGTAAAATATTAAAATAGCGGTCAGATATCGACTCATGATTCATGTATGTTTACGGCTAGTCTGCGCTGTTTTTTTTACTTTCTGCTTTTTTGATGAGGAGATCATCCCTCTCTTCAAACATGTCAACCGAAGTGATGTCAACCGAAGTGGATTCATCTGATTAATCGGGGAACCTGAAGCGTGTCATCCATTACCTGCATGTAATATAGTGAGACGGCGGTAAAACAATTAACTTCCGGTAAAGCTCGTACTATCCGCCGGTTCCCTGCATAAACAACGCACGCTCATCATACCTCTTCTACATCCGCTTACCATCCGTATCCAGCGCTTTCATCCCTAACCCTCCGAAATAGCGGGGGGAGCACCATGGACCGCACGGAAAGGCGTCGGACGCGATGGTGACATGCGAAAGGAAGACAGAGTAAGGCAGCTCATCGCCCGGGAAGCGGCGCGGATCATGTATGAAGAAGGAGGTACGCGAGTACAGGGATGCCAAGCGCAAGGCGTCCCGGATGAATGGGCATGCCGGTTTCATTAAGGTCAGACAACCGCATTCCGAAGAGCATCATCACGGGGTTGGCTCGCGGGACTTGCTGCCGCAGGCGCTGCACTTCCAGCCGTGTTCCTGCTCCGGAGGGTAGCCGAAGAATTCCACGCCGCTCCACACTGCCCATACAAAGATCCGCTCTTGATCGCAGTCAGAACAGTACATGAATGTCTTCTCGCCCAGTTTTTTGTCAGGTGCTTCTGTCACGGTAACCACCTCCCGTTGTTTCGACTCCCGTCCCTTTCAACTGCCGGATCTCACGTCCATATCCACGTCACATCGCATCAATCAACTCAGAGTCCTACGCCGACACCAGGCGCTGCCAGCGGAAAGTTCCTGATGGGGCTATGCACGGCGCCTTGCGAAGTCAATTGGCTCTGGTAAAGGATGAACTCGTGTACTGTAAACATCTGAAGTTTCAGCTTATTATTTCTATCTATAAATTCGTCGAGTTCCCGTGACGGTGACAGTTTGAACCGGGCCAGAGTTACATGCGGGGAAAAGGGGCGCCCCTCTTGGGGGATACCGCAGGCGATTACGGCTGCACGAACCCTGGAAGCGAGGTCGTCCAGACGCGGTTCCGGCTCCAGCCCGATCCATAGCACCCGCGGCCTGTGACGGTTAGGGAAACAACCGGTTCCGCTGAAGCAGAGTTTGAATTCATGCAGTTGTATACCGGCGAGCTCCGAATTCAGCGACTCAACGGCGTCCTCTTCAACATCACCCAAAAAGGCCAGGGTAAGGTGAATCTGTTCCGCCGCAACCCAGCGGGCACCCGGAATATCCGCACGCAGGCTGCCGAATATTTTTTTGAGATCATCCGGGATCTCTATGGCGATAAATAGTCGCATGAATGAGCATCCTGCGGTAAACTATCCGTAAATTAGAAATAATTTTCTGCGGTTTTAGTACGTTAGAAATTGTTTCTGCTTTTTATTGCAGAAATGGTTTCGTGAACGTACTTATCCCGTTTAACGGGGCTCGCGGAAAAGATTTCGTTAACGCACTTATCCTGTTTGTCAGGGTGAATATTGTGCCAAATTTCTGAATTCAGTGCCTTCCGGTTTGCGTGCAGAAACCAGTTGTCAAGCACGACATGGCGGGCACACCAGCTGTTGGTGAGCAACCGGGACCCGAGAAAACGTGAGAATCGTGAGAAAACCGGCAACGAGGAGATCCGGGAATTCCCGCTGCCAAAGTGGTGATCCATCTGTGCCGCATACGGCTCCAGGTTATCCCGCCCATAATCGCCGTTGGCCGCCAGTATGGTCTCTGCGGCCAGCAGGGCTGATTCAATCGCCGGCAGAATCCCTTCGCCACTTTGTGAATGAGCGACTCCGGCTGCGTCACCGATCAGCAGCACGCCGCCGCCCACGCGGATGCGCATCTCCTGCCCCCCGTACAAACGATAGGCATGCCCCTGGAACCTGCCGCTGAAGTTGGAGGGGAGATCCCCTCGCTGGGCGAGAAAGGCGCAGAAATCTTTGGTATGATGGACGAGATTATCGGTGTCCATACGTCCCAGACCGATATTGAGATAGTTCCCTTTCCGGAACAGCCAGCCGTACCCTTTCATGTCCCGACAGAAAAACAGCGCCGGGGTCTCTGGCTGGGTGCGGTACAATCGTTCCTCTTCCGGACTCAGGGCGAATTCCGCAACCTGGGCGGCAACAACCTCCTCCCTGCC
>VFJM01000177.1 GCA_009886055.1 Geobacter sp.
CCTACCGCAGAGGTTACGGAGGTCCTCCCGCCGACCCAGTCCCACATCGGGAAACACTCAAGCCATCCTTCGGCCCGCGCCAATCTGTCCAGCTCGCTTCCTGCGCCGGTGACTGCCGCCGCATGCTGTGAAAAATCCAGTCCGGCTCGCCGGTAGGCTGCTTTTGCCTCCAGCATCCCGTTACGGGTCTCCTTGGTGGAGCCGCTTTTTGATATGACTACCGTCAGCGTCTGCGTAACAGCCTCTCCCAGCTCAGCAAACACCTTGTCGATACCGTCCGGGTCGGTGTTGTCCAGAAAATACGCTTTCATCCGGTCGGAGGAAGATGCCAGTGCATCGGCCACAAACTGCGGCCCCAATGCAGAACCACCGATGCCGATTACAAGAACGTTTTTAAAAGGGGCGCCGTTCTGAGCGGATATGGTGCCGTTGTGGATTTTTGAACTGAATGTTAGAACCTGTTCGGTGGCAGTTTCGATCTCCCGCTGGATGCCGTGTGAAGGGGATAGGTGCGGATTCCTCAGCCAGTAATGCCCGACCATGCGCCCTTCATCACGGTTGGCTATTGCTCCCCCCTCCAATTCACTCATTTCGGAGAACGCTCTTTGTATTGCAGGTTCCATCAGTTCAAAAAAACTGTCAGAAAAATTCATGCGACTGATATCAAGCGAGAGCCCGATCTCAGGGCAGCAGCAGAGATGTTTTTGATAGCGATTCCAGAGGGTAGTGTCTGTTTTCATCTGTTCCTCCCACGTTGCAGATACACAAAAGGCGGAGAATCTCCGCCTTTTGTGTCAGGTTCCGCTTCGTTCTACTTTTTGATGTTGTAGAACACGTCGTGACCTTTGAACAGGGAAGTGCTGTCGAGCTCATCCTCGATCCGCAGCAGCTGGTTGTATTTGGCGACGCGGTCGGTGCGGCAGAGCGAGCCGGTCTTGATCTGGCCGGAGTTGACCGCCACGGCCAGGTCGGCCAGGGTGGTGTCTTCGGTTTCGCCGGAACGGTGTGAAATGACGGTGGTGTATCCTGCCCGTTTAGCCATTTCGATCGCTTCCAGGGTTTCGGTCAGGGTGCCGATCTGATTCAGTTTGATCAGAATAGAGTTGGCGATCCCCTTCTGGATTCCTTCTTTCAGAATCTTCGGATTGGTGACGAACAGGTCGTCGCCAACGATCTGGATCCGCTTGCCGAGGCGATCGGTCAACAGTTTCCAACCGTCCCAGTCGTTTTCCGCCATACCGTCTTCGATGGATATGATCGGGTACTTGTTGACCAGATTCTCGTAAAAGTCGACCATCTGGACCGGTGTCTTTTTCTTCTGTTTTTCGTTCTCAAGTGTGTAAACGTTCTTCTTCTTGTCGTACAGTTCCGAAGATGCAACATCCAGTGCCAGAAGAATGTCTTTGCCCGGCTTGTATCCGGCCTTGACGATCGCTTCCATGATGACTTCCAGCGCTTCCTCGTTGGACTTCAGGTTAGGCGCAAAACCACCTTCGTCGCCAACTGCGGTGTTGTACCCCTTACTTTTCAGGACACCCTTCAGGGCATGGAAAATTTCCGCACCCATCCGGAGCGCTTCCTTGAAGGACCCTGCTCCGGCCGGCATGATCATGAATTCCTGTATGTCTACGTTGTTATCGGCGTGGGCGCCGCCGTTTATGATGTTCATCATCGGCAGCGGCAGTTCGCGGGCGTTGGCTCCGCCAATATATTTATACAACGGTTGTCCGGCTTCTTCGGCTGCAGCCTTTGCAACCGCCAATGAAACGCCCAGAATTGCGTTGGCTCCAAGGTTCGTTTTGAATTCGGTACCATCCAGTTCGATCATCTTCATATCGATCCCGACCTGGTCGTCTGCTTCCATGCCGATCACCTCTTCGGCAATAACGTTGTTCACGTTGTCTACCGCCTGAAGAACTCCCTTGCCGAGATAACGTGATTTATCACCGTCACGCAGTTCCATGGCTTCGCGCTCGCCGGTTGAAGCTCCTGAAGGCACGGCGGCTCGACCGAAAGCTCCCGATTCAAGAAATACTTCAACTTCGATGGTCGGATTTCCCCGGGAATCCAGGATTTCTCTGGCATAGACGTCAACAATTTCACTCATGTACAGCCCCCTTGCATGGAATAAAGTAATCCGGCGAAGATGCTCACCGGCAAACTATGTCTGTATACCACAAAAAATCTAAAAAAACAGCCTCCGGATAACAATATTCAAATGCAATGCTATAATGGTCATCAATCAACAGAGCTTCACAATCGGATGCAAATATGATATGACAAAAAACGGCACTCTATCGCCAGGTATCTATTTGTACAAAAAGGGTTACTATGCCAGCTGACTCGCTTGATACACTTACTATTGATAAAACCCGCCAGAAGGTCCCCACGCGTAAGAACGCCACCCGCATCCGACTGGCTATTATTCTGATCGTGGCAGTTGCTGCCGTTATCGCTGCACTTTCCCTGTTTCGTAATCGCGCGGTAACGATTGAAACGACCAGCGTTTCCCTGTTTTTTCCGACGCAGTCTTTCACGCTTCTTAATTCAGCCGGGTATGTCGTTGCCCAGCGCAAGTCGGCGGTGGCTTCCAAAACGACCGGCATGCTGGAGTGGATCGGCGTTGAGGAGGGGAGCAGGGTGACATCGGGGCAGATTATCGCCCGCCTCGAAAATAAAGATCTGGAAGCGGCTGTTCGTCAGGGGGAGGCAGCGCATCAGAATTCAAAGGCTGTTCGTGATCAGTCCCGGGCCGAACTTGCTGATGCTGAAAAATCGTTCCAGCGTCAGAAAGAACTGCTCTCGTCAGGGATCGTCTCACAGGCCGAATATGACAGTGCAGAAGCCCGTTTCAAGCGTGCCATCGCGGCAACCGCCAGTGCCGAGGCCGGGATAGCGACGACTGCTGCAGCGCTTCAGGGAACCAATGTCAATCTGGGGTACAGCCTGATCCGGGCTCCCTTTGATGCCGTGGTGCTGTCCAAGAATGCCGATGTCGGGGATATCATCACCCCGCTCGGAGCGGCGGCAAATGCAAAAGCGGCGGTTGTAACGATTGCCGATCTTGCCTCGCTGCAGGTGGAGGCCGACGTTTCGGAATCCAACCTGGCGCAGATCAGGCAGGGGCAGCCGTGCGAGATTACCCTGGACGCACTTCCGGGGAGCCGTTTTCGGGGAGTTGTGCATACGATTGTGCCGACCGCCGATCGCAGCAAGGCTTCCGTCATGGTTAAAATCCGATTTCTGGAGCGGGACGAGCGCATCTTTCCCGAGATGAGCGCCAAGGTTGCCTTCCTGCAGCGTGAGGCGCAGGACGGGGACAAGATCGCGAAGATCGTGCTTAATCCTGCCGCAGTCGTGACCCGGAACGGCCAAAGCGGCGTGTATCTGGTGGTTGGTGACAAGGTAAGGTTCACCCCGGTGACACCCGGGGTAAAACTGGGGGATCTGCTGGAAGTGGCGGGTTTGAAATCGGGCGACAAAGTAGCGCTAAAGCCGCTTGAAAGGTTGAAAGACGGCAGCAGAATATCATTTCCGGAGAAAAAATAGTCATGCCGGCTTCTACCCAACAGCCGGTTATTGTCACGATCAGCGCTGTTTCAAAATCCTATCAGCGCGGCAACCAGCCGATACCGGTACTGGAAGGGATCTCTTTCGAAATTGTCAGGGGCGAGTTTCTGGCGTTGATGGGGCCGTCCGGATCAGGGAAATCGACGCTGCTCAACCTGATCGCCGGGATCGATACGGTTGACAGCGGTTCAATCGTGATTGACGGCGTTGATATAGCGACGTTGAACGACTCCGGCCTGGCGCGCTGGCGGGCAGCGCATGTCGGCTTTATCTTTCAGTTTTACAACCTGATCCCGGTTTTGACCGCATACGAAAATGTGGAGCTGCCGCTGCTGCTGACCTCGCTTTCGCGCCGCGAGCGCCGCGAGCATGTTGAAGCAGCCCTGGCCGTTGTAAGTCTGGCAGATCGGATGGAGCATTATCCGTCACAGCTTTCGGGTGGCCAGCAGCAGCGTGTGGCGATAGCCCGCGCGATTGTAACCGACCCCACCATCCTGGTGGCCGATGAACCGACAGGCGACCTCGACCGGGTCTCAGCCGGGGAGATTCTCGGTTTGATGTCCAGGCTTAACGCAGAGCGGGGGAAAACAATTATTATGGTGACTCATGACCCCCGGGCTGCCGAAAAAGCACATGTCATCCGCCAACTGGAAAAAGGGCTGTTGAACGATGTTTCTCCTTAAGCTTCTTTCCCGCAACGCGTTCCGGCATCGCTTGCGGACACTCCTGACGATTCTCGGGATTACCGTTGCCCTCCTTGCTTTCGGCCTTTTGCAGACGGTTGTCAGCGCCTGGTACGCCGGAGCTAATGCCTCATCGTCCACCCGCCTGGTCAGCCGCAACGCGATATCATTGACATTTTCTCTCCCGATTGCCTATCGTGAGCGTATCCGCCGCATCGAGGGGGTAGAGGCGGTTTCGTACGCCAACTGGTTCGGGGGGGTGTATGTCACGGAAAAGAACTTTTTCCCCAGTTTCGCCATCGATCCGAAGAGTTATCTGGCGCTCTATCCGGAATATGTTCTGGCGCCGGATGAAAAACGGGCCTTTCTGCTGGATCGGAAAGGGTGTGTGGTCGGAAAAAGGCTGGCAGAGCGCTTTGGCTGGAAGGTCGGTGACACAATTCCGCTCAAGGGAACAATCTTTCCCGGCACCTGGGAGTTTGTCGTACGCGGCATCTACAGCGGAGCCGAAAAATCCACCGACGAATCACAGTTCTTTTTTCAGTGGGAGTATCTGAACGAATCGCTCAGGAAAACTGCGCCCCGGCGGGCCGACCAGATCGGCGTGTATATAATCGGCCTCAAAAACCCTCAAGCGGCGGCAGAGGTCTCTGTCGCCGTTGATTCCTCCTTCAAAAATTCGCTCGCCGAAACGCTGACCGAAACCGAAAAAGCCTTTCAGCTCAGCTTTATTTCGATGACCGAGGCGATCGTCGTGGCGATCCGCATCGTATCCTTTGTCGTAATCATCATTATCATGGTGGTGGTTGCCAATACCATGGCAATGACGGCCCGTGAAAGAATCGGAGAATATGCCATCTTCAAGGCGATGGGGTTCCAGGCGCACCACATAGCCGGGATGGTTTTCGGTGAATCGCTCTTTATAGCTACAATGGGCGGTTTTCTTGGTATACTGCTGACCTTTCCGGTAGCGAGTAAATTCGGCAAAGTCATGGGGAATTTTTTCCCGGTGTTCCAGGTTGAGCGCTCAACACTGTATATGGATCTGGCATTCTGCCTGATCGTCGGGATTGTTGCCGGGATTTTTCCGACATGGAGGGCGGTCAGGATAAAGGTTGCGGATGGAATGCGCAGGGTAGGGTAAGGAGATGCAGATATGAAAATAAGGATACTTGTCGTTGACGACGAGCTGAGCATGCGGGAATTTCTCTCGATCCTGCTGGAACGCGAGGGGTACGATGTTACCGTGGCCGGCTCCGCCGAGGAATCCTTGCGCATGATGGAGTCGACGCTGTTTGATCTGGTGCTGTCAGACGTGAATATGCCGGGCCTGTCCGGCATTGATCTGCTGGCCCGTATCAAAGAAAAATCCCCCGAGACAGCCGTGCTGATGCTCACGGCCTTTTCAACCGCCGATCAGGCGGTGGAGGCGATGAAGCTGGGTGCGTATGATTATATCTTCAAGCCGTTCAAGAACGAGGAAATCAAGCAGCTGGTCAAAAATGCCCTCGAAAAGCAGGGGCTCAAGCGTGAAAATATTCTGCTGAAAAAGGGCGCCAGCGAGCGGGACAGTTTCTGCGGCATTATCGGCAAGAGCCAGAAGATGCGGGAACTTTTCGACATGATCCAGAAGGTTGCCGCCAGCCAGAGCAGTGTGCTGATACTTGGCGAGAGCGGCACCGGCAAAGAGCTGGCCGCCCGTTCGATCCACACCTGCAGCCCAAGAAAGTCAAAGCCGTTCGTCGCCGTCAACTGCGGCGCCATCCCGGAGAACCTGATTGAGAGTGAGCTGTTCGGGCATAAAAAAGGCTCCTTCACCGGCGCGGTGAGTGACCGTCCCGGCCTGTTCGAGCAGGCTGAAGGTGGGACGCTCTTTCTGGACGAGATTGGTGAGCTGCCGCTGCTGATGCAGACCAAACTGCTGCGGGTGCTGCAGGAGCGTGAATTCAAGCGGGTAGGGGACGCTCTGACCCGCAAGGC
>VFJM01000396.1 GCA_009886055.1 Geobacter sp.
CTGACTATTCCTGGAATCATTGGAAAAACAGATTTTGATTTGCTTCCATTTGAGCAAGCTCAAAAAGCCCTGGAAGATGATTTATATGTCATGAAAAACAAAGTTTCTATCCAAAACATGGCAGAAATAATCACCTATCCCAATGGAGAAACTGTCCGTAAATCAACATCAAAATCCCCTTTTTTATATTCTAACAAGGAAGTTGGCGGAGTTATTTGCATATCCCGTTATCTGGAGATAATTACTCCTGCCAAGGTTAATGCTAACGGTGTCGAAATAGTATAATAGGGTCACGTCTACATTTAGAGCAATTTGGGTCTGATTTAATCCGGATTGCTTTAAGCCGTTTATCTGGTATCTTTTCCCGGTGGTGTGTTGCTTGTATTGCTTCATCTGTGCACCTTTTACTTGGTCGTTGAGGGTCAGGTGGACCGACAACGGCAGAGGGAAGACATATGAAAGAAATCGATAAACTCTTACAAGGCGGGTGGGAGGGACTCCTCTTAACCAGCGGGGTGGTTGTCGCCGCGCTGCTGATCGGGATGCTGCTCTACCGGATACTTTTTTCCATTCTGTCAAAACTTGCGAGCAGCCCTGAAATTCCGCTCAACACAATTCTCGTAGGTCGCATACGAGCTCCCGTACGCCTGCTGCTGCCGCTTTTAGCGCTTATGATGGTTGTGCCATCGCTCTCACTTCCGGCCGAGCTGTCCACCGTAACGCAGCATCTCTTCAACCTCTGCTTCATCGTATTAATCACCTGGCTTATCATCAATGCCACGATTGCCAGCCGAGATATCATCATCAGCCGCTACGACATTGATGCAGGTGAGAGCTTCAAGGCTCGTGCCGCCTATACTCAACTCACCATCATCGTCAAAGTTATCCTGGTGATCGTTGTAATTATTGCACTAGCCACCATGCTGATGTCGTTTGACAAAATACGCGCCATCGGCGTGAGCATACTCGCATCAGCGGGAATCATGGGGATCATTGTCGGTTTTGCCGCTCAACGCAGTCTCGCCACGCTGCTTGCAGGGCTCCAGATAGCCATCACCCAGCCGATCCGGATAAACGACGTGGTGATCGTGGAAGGAGAATGGGGGACCATCGAGGAGATAACGCTCACCTACGTGGTAGTGAAAATATGGGATCTGCGAAGGCTGATCGTGCCGGTCACCTTTTTCCTGGAAAAAACCTTTCAGAACTGGACTCGCAGCACGACCAACATCCTGGGGACGGTTTTTATCTACGTCGACTACACGGCTCCAGTGGCGGAAATCCGACAGAAGTTGCTGGAATTTCTGCAGGATTCTCAAACCTGGGACAAGAAGGTGTGGGGTCTGCAGGTGACGAACGCCGGTGAGCATGTGCTTGAATTGCGCGCCCTCATGAGTGCCGTTGATGCACCCACCTCCTGGGACCTGCGCTGCGAGGTGCGGGAAAAGCTCGTTACGTTTCTCAAGGAAATCTATCCCGAGAGCCTTCCGAGAACACGGGCCGAACTCAAGTGGGATATCCCGGAAATCGGTGTCCCGGGAATTTCGCAATTATGAGAGGTAGTGGAGATGGATACTAACGCCATCGCTTTCTGGTTGACTTTAGTTGGCACCTTTTGCTGGGTCGTTTGTTTTTGGTGGATGTATCGAATTTCAGCAAAACAAGGAAAGAAAGCAGGGGGGTGAATTCACATTGTAAGTGCACCACGTGAAGCTTGAGGCGAATTTATATTCAAATCAGAATGCTAGCTAAGCCTCAAGACTAATGGAGATTGGCGTGAAACTGCCGGCGGGGTCAGGTGAGGAAGGATTGATCAGTAATGATATCGTGCCTGAAGAAAATCAATTCGGTC
>VFJM01000290.1 GCA_009886055.1 Geobacter sp.
AAACTCCAAAAAAAACGGTATGATCCGGGCTGGGCATGGTTATCCACCGTTCTGTCAGATGTTTCCATTCCGACAGGCTGTGGCACCAATCGGGATTGCTGGCCATCATGTTACCGGGGCAGAGCGGTACGCCGACACTATCCAGTGCGATGGCAATGCGTTCCGCAAAGCGATGCACCTCGTCCAGTTTATCGGCCGTCAGGTCGTCCCGGTATACAATGGCGCTGTCCTGGTCGGTGCGCAGCGTCTGCTCCTCGCGTCCTTCGCTCCCCAGTGCGAGATAGGCGGCGCCTGCAGGAAGCCGGATATCCTCGCGGCAATCCAGAATAAAGATCAAACGCCGGGTCAAGGCATCATTAAAGTGGGCGATCAGCTGGATCAGGCTTTGCACATCCGCGTTGGTCTTGACCGCGAACTGCAGCATGTCGGTCATCTTCTGCCCGAGCAGAGTCAGCTGCTCGATGGTGGTGGCGGATTCGATCTCCTGGATCAGATACAGGGGGCTGCGGGTCTGAATGCGGAACAGGTCGGTATCGGTCATCACTCCGACCAGCTGGTCACGCTCATCGACCACCACCAGCCGGTGAATGTTGTGCTTGGCCATCAGGAAAATGGCCTTGAAGAGATAGTCGCTGCTGCGGATGGTAATCAGTCCGACGTTCATTACGTCGCGCACGGTCAGGCCTGAAATATCGCCGGCACCATCGGCAATCAGGTCGCGCAGGTCGCGCAGGGAAACGACTCCGATCGGATTTTCCCCGTCAACGACGACGATGCCGGAGATGTTGTCCTTCTTCATGATGCCGGCCATTTCAACCAGCCCCATTTCGGCCGGACAAGTGATCGCCGGGCGATGGCAGATGGCATCGACGCTAATAAAGAAAAAACTGTCCTCGCTGATGACAGGCATGAACCCCTCCGGATGTCGTCTCAGACGGCATATTACGCACTTAAGGCAATGATGCAACGATTATTTTCAAAGTACTGTTTCGTTCCAAAGAAGGAGGTGATAGCTCGAATAAAAACGAGCGTACCCTCAAAACTAATTCAGCGTATTTATCAGGTAAAAATTTTGTCTCCTACATGTTACCTACGCTCCCGCGAGGTGAGGGTGACTGAATTAAAATATGAAAACTTATATTGAATAGTTACTTACAGATCAAGCATGACTTAAATAGTTTAAAAACCATTTTTAAAATACAGCGGTCCTGTTTGAAAACATGCTGTATACGGTATGAAAAAAAGCCGGATGCGCAATCGATAGCATGACCTTTTAAATTGTACGAACTGCAGGACACAACATCATGAAACCCCCAAAAACGCCAGATTCAGGGGGGGTGATTTATATTTAAAATATTCCTGTAAAAAAAATATTGACAATTTTAAAACGACGTACTAATAGAGAAGACATCTTTTATATAAAATAGCTTTTTAAACGAACATCACTTCTCATTTTGCGTATAAAAGCAGGAGTACAAAATCATGAGAGATAAAGGTCAGTATTCAGTCCAGGCTGTAGTCAAGGCGATAGATCTGCTTGAGGCGCTTGCACAGGACGGCGCCAGTCCGACCATTCAGGTTCTGTCTGAAAAACTGGGCCTCAGCAGCAACAAGGCTTTTCGATTGCTGGCAACGCTTGAGGACAAGGGTCTGGTAGAAAAGAATGCTCTGACCGGTACGTACAGCCTCGGTCTGCAGGCTTTTGAAATGGCGCAGCATATCCTGAAAAGCGACAACCTGATCCGCCTGGCACATCCGATCATGGAAGAGTTGGCGCGCAAGCTGGACGAAGCTGTTTACCTCACCGTTGCCAGCAATGATGAAGTGCTGTTTCTGGACATGGTCGATTCCTTCCAGAAGGTCAAGGCGGTCGACCTGGTCGGAAAGCGCTTCCCCTTCTTCACCAACGCCGCCGGTAAGGTCATCAAGTCGGTCAGCTCGATCGATCTCTTCAGCCGTTTCACCAAGAAGCGGGGCATACCGAACCCGAAAGAGCTTGAAATGGAACTGGATGAAATCCGCAAAAGAGGGGTGGCGGTCGATTTTAACGGACTGGGCGACGGCATCTGTGCCGTGGCGGTCGTTATCAGAGATTATGCCGGCAAGGTGGTCGGGGCGCTGACACTGCTGGCGCCATCCTTCCGGATGCTGCATGAACGGCTGGAGCAGGTTGTTATCCCCTGCATGCTGGAGGGGGGCGAGCAGCTTTCCATGAAATTCGGTTATTCACGGGCGTAGTACCGTTTTCACACATCTTAAAGAAAGGAGCGTAACACGCGCAGGGCTGCACGAATGAATTCGATGGCGCTTATATCTCAAGCAAAGGAGGATTGTTTCAGGCAGTGGACAGTAAAGGTTGGCCATTTTGTTAAAACAGGGCTCTGCAGGATGTCGTCCCGATACCATTCATCAAAAACCCGGGCTGCCATGATTGCAATCAAAGCACACAAGGAGACAAAAACATGCAACTAACTGCGAAACACCATGAGTACTGGAACAAGAACCTTGTTATCACAGCAATCCTGCTGTCGATCTGGTTCTTTACCACCTTCGTCGTCGGCTGGTTTTCCGGAGAGCTTAACAGCATCGTCATCGCCGGTTTTCCGCTGGGTTTCTACATGAATGCGCAGGGTTCCCTGATTATTTATGTCGTTATCATCTGGTACTACCAGCACTACATGAATAATCTCGACCTCGAATACGGAGTTCACGAAGGAGACGACGAATGAGCGAGCCAAAAAAACAGAGTAATAAAGCCTTTTTCAAGCAGCTCCAGGGGTACTATACCTGGTACACCGGCGGCTTTTTCGCCTTCCTGGTAGTTCTCGCCATTTCCGAGCAGATGGGGATGTCCCGCGCAATGATGGGCTACATCTTCCTCTTTGCCACCGTCGGTCTGTATGGCGGCATCGGCATCATGGCCCGCACCACCGACGCCTCCGAGTATTACGTGGCCGGCCGGCGCGTTCCCGCCCTCTTCAACGGTATGGCGACCGGCGCCGACTGGATGAGCGCGGCCTCCTTCATCGGTATGGCCGGTACCCTGTACCTGTCCGGTTTTGACGGCCTCGCCTTCGTTACCGGCTGGACCGGCGGTTATTGCCTTGTGGCGATGCTGCTGGCGCCCTACCTGCGCAAATTCGGCCAGTTCACGATTCCTGACTTTCTGGGTGAGCGCTATGGCGGAAACATCGTCCGCTCGATCGGCATCTTCGCCGCCATCCTCTGCTCGTTCACCTACGTTATCGCGCAGATCTACGGCGTTGGTCTGATCACCAGCCGCTTTACCGGCCTTGAGTTCGGCGCCGGCGTTTTCGTCGGTCTGGGCGGCATCCTGGTCTGCTCCTTCCTCGGCGGCATGAAAGCGGTTACCTGGACCCAGGTGGCCCAGTATATCATCCTGATCGTAGCCTACCTGACTCCGCTGGTCTGGATCTCCGTCAAACATACCGGCAACCCGATCCCGCAGATCGCCTACGGCGGCGTACTGGCTAAAGTCACCTTACTTGAGACCAAGCTGAATGCCGATCCGAAAGAGCTTGAAGTTCGCGCCATCATGAAGGGTCGTGCCGATGTTGCCACCGCCTCTCTGAAAGATCCGGATGCATCCTTTGCCAAAGGGAAGCTGGATCTTGAAACTTCCCTGGCCTCACTGAAACTCGCCAATGCACCGGCCGACCAGATCGCCAAGGCGGAAAAAGCGGTTGCCGGCTATCCGAAAGATGTTACTGCCGCCAAGGCCAAATGGACCAAGGATAAAGGTCTGACAGCACGTGCAGCTCCAATCTTCCCTCACGCCACACCGTTCAAAGGGAAGGATCAGGCCGCCAAGGACAAATCACGGCGCAACTTCCTCGGTATCGTATTCTGCATGATGATCGGCACCGCATCCTTGCCGCACATCCTGGTGCGCTACTACACCACGCCGTCCGTACGTGAAGCCCGCAAGTCGGTCTTCTGGTCACTCTTCTTCATCTTCCTCCTGTACTTCTCGGCGCCTGCTCTGGCCGTTCTGGCCAAGTATGACGTCTATCAATTCCTGGTCGGTTCACAATACGCGTCCCTGCCTGCCTGGGCCGCCAGTTGGGCCAGAATCGATCCGTCCCTGCTGTCTCTTACCGACTTCAACGCTGACGGCATCGTGCAGCTGGCTGAAATCGTACTCGGCACCGACATCATCGTTCTGGCAACGCCGGAAATCGCCGGTCTGCCCTATGTTGTATCCGGCCTGGTTGCTGCCGGCGGTCTTGCCGCAGCGCTTTCAACGGCTGACGGCCTGTTACTGACCATCGCCAACGCCCTGTCGCACGACCTGTACTACAAGATGATCGACCCCAACGCGCCGACCGCACGCCGGGTGATGATCTCCAAGATCTTGTTGCTGGTGGTGGCCTTGGCGGCGGCGTTCGTGGCGGCGCAGAAGCCGGCGGACATCCTGTTTCTGGTCTCCGCGGCCTTCTCTTTTGCCGCCGCAGCGTTCTTCCCGGCGCTGACCCTGGGCATCTTCTGGAAACGTGCCAACAAGTGGGGCGCGGTGCTGGGCA
>VFJM01000268.1 GCA_009886055.1 Geobacter sp.
CATGGTCATGACGACGCCGGGTTTGAAATGGCGGCAGGGCTTTGCAACCGTCTCCGTCTGCCGTCCACGTACCGCCGGGCACTGGCCTGGATCAGCCGCCTGCACGGCAATGCCAACAAGTGGGATGATCTGCGGGACTCAACGAAGACAACCATGGCTGAACAGGCTATCAAGGCAGGGATTGTTGGTATATTGCCCCTGGTTTCCGCCGCCGACAAACCGGGCGGTCTGACGATGACGGGGTGGGATGACGCTGTCCGGGTTGCCGGGATGAGTACACGGGAGTTGGGGATTGATCCGGAGCAGCTGGGGGCGATGCCAGTCAGGAACCGGGCGTCATTCATCCTGCAGAAGCGGGTGGAGGTATTGCGAGAGAACCCCTCCAAACCTCCCCTTATCAAGGGAGGCTTAAAAGCTTCCCCCCTGATAAGGGGGGACTGAGGGGGGTTGATTTTAGTGGCTTAGAATCAACTTGGATCTATTTTCCGCCGCTGACGGTACGCAGACGGGGAATGAGTACGGAGTCCAGCTCGCCCATCCTCTCCTTCCCCAGTTCTTCGAGCGCCTCGCGCATCCTGTTTGCATCCGCTATCAGTTGTGCGACATCCACCCACATGCACGCATCCGATACCCGGCTCAATAGCGTGACCCCGCCGTTGAAAAGAGAGATTGCGCCGCCGTAGTTGCCATTACGCCAGTGGTGCAGGGCTATCGCAACCTGAAGGATCCCCTGGAAAAAGTTCCGCACTTCCCCCTCTTCGCCGATCCAGAGATCTTCGAGCGTTTCATGGCACTCAAACCATTCGTGCTCATTGAATTGCCGAATGGCCAGGAGCAGTTGTCCCGGCGGTGATTCATCACACCGTCGCATGGGTCATTTTCTCCCCGGCTCTCTTTTGCCGTCTGCCGGAATGATCGATTCCTTTTTCCGATACACCATCCCCTGGAAAATAGCCACGACATCGCCGGCATCATCGGTGATCATGACCGAATACGAGGCCAGTTTAGGATTGCGCGACTGCTCCGTGGCTTCGGCGTACAGCGTCCCCTTGAGCGCGGCTTTGACGAAGTTGACGCTGGTATTGATCCCCATCGCCAGGGTTCCGTGAGAGTTTGAGGCGACGGCGAACGCGTAATCGGCCAGTGTAAAAATGGCGCCGCCATGTACCGTTTTGGCCCCATTGAAGTGGAACGGCTCGATCTTCATGCTGGCTTTTGCCCACCCCGGCCCCACATCGACCAGTTCGATACCGGCATGACGGGCAAATAGATCATTGGCGGAAAAGAAATGTTTCAGATCTCGCATAGGCATACGTCCTTTTAGTAAGTGAGAAGTTGTTTTCTGCGGCTTTATGCAGAAAATGGTTTCGTGAACGCACTATCCCGTTTTGTCGGGGCTACATCCTGATTTCAAATCACGCATACTTTCCCGCATGGTACGAGCTGCGCACATACGGGCCGCTCTCCACATGGCTGAACCCCATCGCCAGCGCCTCTACCCGCTGCGATTCGAACAGCTCCGGGGGGACGTACTCCTGCACCGGGTAATGGCGGCGACTGGGGGCAAGATACTGGCCGATGCTGAGATAGGAGCACCCCGCATCACGCAGATCACGCAAGACCTGCAGCACCTCCCCTTCCTCCTCCCCCATCCCGAGCATGATGCCCGACTTGGTGCGGATATCCGGTGCCAACCCGGCACAGCTCCGCAGCAGTTCCAGCGAACGGCCGTAGTCGGCGCCGCTCCGGATATGGTAGAGGCGCGGCACCGTCTCGACGTTGTGGGCGATGATGTCCGGGCGTGATGCTGCGACCGCTTCCAGACTCGGCACGCTGCCGAGAAAATCGGGGATCAGCAGTTCAATCCGCGTCCCCGGAGAGGAACGGCGGATCGCCGCCACCGTGGCGGCAAAAATCTCTGCGCCGCCATCCGGCAGATCGTCCCTGGTCGGGCTGGTGACCACCACATGGGAGAGTTTCAGGCGGGCGACCGCTTCAGCCACCCGTGCCGGTTCATCGCTGTCGACCGGCAGCGGGACTGTTTTCTCCACGTTGCAGAAGGAGCAGAGGCGGGTGCAATTCTTTCCCAGAATCAGGAAGGTGGCCTGTCCGCAGGCAAAACACTCCGAGATATTCGGGCAGAGCGCCTGCTGACAGACGGTATTCAGCCGCAACTCACCCAGCAACCGGCGCATCTCGCCCTGATCACCCGGATTGACCTTCTTCCTCAGCCATTCAGGTTTACGCTGTATATTCACTCCGCTACACCTTCCAGATTCCAGAGATCCGCCCTATACTTACTCATAAGCAATTCATCCATATCCGCCTGCTCCCGTTCAGTCAGCGTACTGTTGATAAGTTCCACACCAAAGTTTCCGCTGAAGGAGGTCGTAATGGCATTCACCAGACTGCTCCAGTCGGCACTCACTCCGTACTCAGCCAGGCTTGCCGTACCTCCGGCATCCTCTGTAATCTGTTCCCGCATGTAGTTAAGTCCTGTCACGGCACAGTTCTGCAGCGGGATCGAGCCGTGCTGGAAGATCACCCCTTTGAGCCGGCGCTGGGCATTACCGCCGATCTTGCGCCCACCCGCAAGGATATC